>VAYV01000100.1 GCA_005883175.1 Actinomycetota bacterium | reverse complement strand
GTCGGGCACCAGTTCTTCCGGCCCGCGCCCGGCGAGTCGCCCAGCCAGTCTCCGGCGCCTGGGCTGACGCTGCCCGAGCCGACCACCTCGCCCTAGAAAACATCAAGACAAAGTGAAGAGGGGCCCGACGGGCCCCTCTTCATGTTTCAGCCCAGGCAGTCGGCGCGTGTTGCATGCGCCGGCCGGTGGACGATTCCGGCCCTGCTGGGGACGGTGTCCTGCTGGGATTCCGCCGGGAACCACTCGGCGCCTTCGTTACGGCGTAGGAGGTGGTCCTCCATGAAACCCCGAGCGGTCTTCCCTACGAGACAGGCACCTCGCGAGTCCAGATCTGTTTATGCAACCGGGACCACCTCCTCTCTCGCGTGCGCACAGTGTGGCATGCCGCGCGAAGGTCTGCCACCACTTACGGATGCGCGCGCGGCTACGCTAGGCCTCGTGGCACGGTTGGTTCTGGTCCGGCCGGGGTCCGGCGCCCCGGATCTACTGCCGCTCGAGGCCTGGCAAGCCCTGACGAGCGCGCCGGTTTTCGCGGCACCCGGCGATCCTTTGGCAGAGCGGCTGCGTGAAGCGGGATACGAGGTCGCCACGCTTACGGAGGCCGAGCCCTCTCGGTTGCGGTCGGAGACGCCGGGGCGAGACGCCGCAGGGATGCTCGGGCGGAATCTCCTGGCGACCCACGCGCACGGCGAGGTCGGCGAGGGCGCGCGCGCGCTGGCCGGACGGCTGGCCGAGCTCGCCGGCGAGCGCGGCGAGATCGCGTTCATCCTCAACGACGAAGCCGTGACGCGCGCGGTCCTCGAGCGGGGCATGCAGGGCGACATCGAGGTCGAGTTCGTCATGGGGCGCGCGCCGCGGGGCCACCGGCTGCTCGACCTGGTTGCCGTGATGGCGCGGCTGCGCGGGCCCGGCGGGTGTCCGTGGGACGCCGAGCAGACCCACCAGACGCTCGCGAAGCACCTGTTGGACGAGACGTACGAGCTGCTGGAGGCGATCGAAGCCGGCACCGATCAAGACATCGCCGAGGAGCTCGGGGATCTGCTGTTGCAGGTCGTCTTCCATGCGCAGATGGGGACCGACGCCGGGACGTTCGACGTCGACGACGTGGCGAGCGCGCTGATCGACAAGCTGGTGCGGCGTCACCCGCACGTGTTCGGCGACGTCGAGGTGTTGGGCGCGCGCGAGGTGGTCGAGAACTGGGACGTGATCAAGCAGCACGAGAAGGGACGCGTGAGCGCGGTCGAAGGCGTCACCGAGACGTTGCCGGCGCTGGCGTACGCGCAGAAGTTGCAGCGACGCGCAGGATCGGCGGGGTTCTATTGGACAGACGTTTCCGGCGCTCTGGCGAAGGTGCGCGAGGAGGCCGAGGAGCTCGCGCGCGCCGACGCTTCGGAGAAAGAAGACGAGCTCGGCGATCTGCTCTTCGCGATCGTCGCGCTGGGACGCCGGCTCGATCTCGACGCCGAAGCGGCGCTGCGGCGCAGCGCGCGTCGTTTCCGCGACCGGTTCCTGATCGTCGAGCAGGCCGCGCGCGACCGCGGCATCGCGTTGACCGATCTCGACGACGTGGCGTTGGAGAAGCTTTGGGAGGAGGCGAAGTCGCGATGAGCGAGCCGGCGCTTCACGAGCAGGCCGCGCGCATCGGGTTCTTGCTGGGGACGTGGCAGGGCGCGGGCAAGGGCAAGTACCCGACGGTCGAGTCGTTCGCGTACGAGGAAGAGGTGCGCTTCGCGCACAACGGCAAGCCGTTCCTCGCCTACACGCCCAACCGGGATCGTCGAGATCGAAGAGGGGACGATCGAGGGGACCACGATCAAGACGGCCTCGACCCTTGTTGGGAAGACGACGACGGCCAAGGTGGTGACGGCGCTGGAGCGGACGATCGAGGTCGAGGGAGACGTGATGCGGTACGAGGTGCGCATGGCGGCGGTCGGGCAGCCGCTGCAGGGCCACCTGAGCGCAGAGCTGAAGCGCATCGGATGACCGACGCAGCGCTGCGCAGAAGCCGCCCGCCTCGCTGCTACGATTTCGCACGATGACCCTCATCGCCGAGATCCGCGCGCGCGAAGTGCTCGATTCCCGGGGGAATCCGACCGTCGAGGCCGAGGTGACCCTCGCCGACGGCGCCTTCGGGCGCGCGATCGTGCCCTCGGGCGCGTCGACGGGTGCGCACGAAGCCTTGGAGCTACGGGACCACGATGACAAGCGGTACGCGGGGAAGGGCGTCCTGCGTGCGGTCGCCAATGTGAACGAAGCCATCCGACCAGCCTTGCTCGGCGCCGACGCGACGGATCAGCGCGGCGTCGACCGGATGCTTCTCGACCTGGATGGAACAGACAACAAGCGGAGCCTGGGCGCGAACGCGATGCTCGCCGTTTCGCTCGCGACTGCCAAGGCCGCGGCCGAGAGCGTCGGCCTGCCGCTGTTCCGATACCTCGGCGGCCCGAACGCGCACGTGATGCCGGTCCCGTGCTTCAACGTCGTGAACGGCGGCGCGCACGCGGATAACTCGGTGGACGTGCAGGAGTTCATGATCGTTCCGGTCGGAGCCGCTTCCTTCAATGAAGGGCTGCGGTGGGGCTCGGAGGTCTTCCACGCGCTGCACGACGTGTTGCGCGCGCGCGGCCTGTCGACGGGCGTCGGCGACGAAGGCGGCTTCGCCCCCGATCTCGCCACGAACGAGGAAGCGATCGAGCTGCTCGTGGAGGCGATCAAACAAACGGGGCTCGAACCCGGCGATGAAGTCGCGATCGCTCCAGACGTCGCGGCGACCGAACTGTTCGAGGGCGGCTCGTACAACTTCAAAGGTGAAGGCGTCGTGCGATCGGCACAAGATCTCACCGCGCTGTACGGCGAGTGGCTGGATCGATTCCCGATCGTCTCGATCGAAGACCCGTTCGCGGAAGACGACTGGGACGCATGGAAGCTCGGAACCAATGCGTTGGGCGCGCGCATTCAGCTCGTCGGCGACGATATCTTCGTCACGAACCCGGTGCGCTTCGGCCGGGGGATCGACGAAGGCGTCGCCAACGCGATCTTGATCAAGGTCAACCAGATCGGGACGCTGACCGAGACGCTCGACGTGATCGAGATGGCGCGCCGCGCGGGTTACCGCTGCATGATGTCGCACCGGTCGGGCGAAACCGAGGACGCCACGATCGCCGACCTCGCCGTCGCTACAGGCGTCGGACAGATCAAGGCCGGCGCGCCCAACCGCGGTGAGCGCACGGCGAAGTACAACCAGCTGCTCCGCATCGAAGAGATGCTCGGCGACGCCGCGCGCTACCCCGGACGAAGGGCGTTCGCTCGCACATGACGACGACGACACCGGTCGAGCGAGCGCAGCGCGCAATCATGACGCCGCGCGGCGCGATCCTCGCGCTCCTCCTTGTGGGCGTTCTGTTCTCGTCCGTGTACCCGATCCGGCGCTACTTTGCGGTCCGGTCGTCGATCGCGCAGCTGAAGCACGAAGAGCGCGCGCTCGACGCTGAGACGCAGCAGCTGACGAAACAGAAAGCGTTGCTGCAGACCGACGGCGAGGTCGAACGCATCGCGCGCGCCGATCTGAACATGGTCCGCCCCGGTGAGGTGCCGTTCGCGATCATCCAGCCGAGCGCGGCACCGACGGCGCAAGCGAACGTGGGGGCTGCGGGTCTGTTCGACCCCGAACAGGCTTCAAAACCCGGGTTTTTCGCGCGAATATGGAATGCGGTCTCGCGCGCGGCTCATACCATCCGCTGACGAGACCGAGGCCATTGACCCCGTTGAGCGGCCACGCGTAGCATGGCCTCGCGTTCCGGCACGGTGCCGGAACGATCTCGAAAGGAGCTAGATCCGGCAAATGCCAGCAGAAGTAGGAGCGATACTCGAGGGAACGGTCATCCGCCTTGCGCCGTACGGCGCGTTCGTGCAACTCGACACCGGTGAAACGGGCCTCGTTCACATCTCCGAGATCGACCGGAACTTCGTGAAGGACGTCAACGAGCACCTTCACGAGAACGACAAGGTCACCGTCAAGGTCGTCGGAATCAAGGACGGCGGGAAGATCGATCTTTCGATCAAGCAAGCGGCTCCCGACTGGACGCCGGAAGCTCCTCGCAGGTCCCGCGACCGCGATCCAGAGTTCGAACAGAAGCTGAAGCGCTTCATGAAGCAGAGTGAAGAGAACCTCGTCGACTGGCGCCGTCAGCGCGAGTCGAAGCGAGGGTAAGTGTCCCGGTGCGCTCTCACGGAGCGCGCCGAGGGGGAGAGAGAAGGCGGCCGACCGGGCCGCCTTCTTGTTTCGCCCGTTAGGCTTGGCCCAATGAACGATCGCGCAACCGTTGCCGTCCAGCTCGGCAGGGACCCGAGAGGGGACGTCGCCGTCGTCGCGCGCTGCCCGTTCGGGTTGCCGCTCGTCATCCGAACGTCGCCGCGCCTCGACGACGGAACGCCTTTCCCGACCTTGTACTACCTCACGTGTCCTGTCGCGGTTCGCGAGATCGGGCGCTTGGAAGCCGCCGGCACGATGCGGGAGCTCGAAGCACGCCTTTCTAACGACGAGCAGCTTCGCGCGGCGTATGAACGCGCGCACCGCCGCTACATCGAGCAGCGCGACGCGATCGAAGATCTGCAGGAGCCGTCGAGCGCCGGGGGCATGCCGTCACGCGTGAAGTGCTTGCACGCGCTGTACGCGCACGAGCGCGCGGACGCCAACCCGATCGGGGCGATCGTGCGCGATCGCATCGAGCCGCTCGACTGTCCCGGGCCGTGCGTGCAGGAATCCGACGGCGCCGTCTCCGCCACGCCGGGTCATCCCGGCTTCGGCGGCAAGAAACGGCGTGGCTGATGCGCGTCGGAGTCGTCGACGTCGGGACGAACTCCGTGCGCGTGCTGGTGGCCGACGGCGTCGACGGATCGCTTGCCGACGTCGAACGCGATCTCGTCATCACGCGCTTGGGAGAAGGGGTCGATCGCGACCGCCGGCTCGGCGCGGGGCCGCTGCGACGCACCGTTGCTGCGGTCGCCGGATACACCGAGCGCGCACGCGCACGCGACGCGGGCGTGATCCGGATCATCGCGACCAGCGCTGTGCGCGATGCGACGAACCGCCAAGACTTCATCGAGGCCGTCCGCCGGGCGACCGGCCTCGAGCCCGTCCTGTTGACCGGCGACCAAGAGGCGCAGCTCGGCTTCCTCGGCGCCACGATGGACGCGCCGGCGCCGGCTCCTTATCTCGTCGTCGACATCGGGGGCGGCTCGACGGAGCTGGTCCGCGGGTCCGAAGAAGCGGAGAAGTTCATCTCGCTCGACGTCGGTTCGGTGCGCCTGACCGAACGCCACATCGCGACCGACCCTCCGACGGCAGACGAGATCTCGTCGGTGGCCGCCGACGCGGACGCGCATCTCGAGGACGCCGTGCGGGCGCTCGGTGAGGATTCCGCGAACACCATGTTGGGTCTCGCCGGCACGATCACCACCGTCGCGGCGATCGCGTTAGGCCTTCAAGACTACGACCGCGCCGCGATCCACCACGCGCGCCTCACGCGCGCGCAGATCGCGGATGTCCGCAGCCGACTCACGGCGATGACGAGCGAACAGCGGCGCGCGCTCCCGGCGATGCCGAAGGGGCGCGAGGACGTGATCGTTGCCGGAGCCGTCATCCTCGAACGCGTCATGCACCGGTTCGCGTTCGACGAGTGCCTCGTGAGCGAAACGGACATACTCGACGGCGTCGCGCTCGACGTGTTGCGCGCGCCGGACCCTCGCGCGCGCTGATTTGTCCACAGGATATGTACGAGCAGCCGTAATCAAAACAGCCCATTTCCGCCGTGAGCACTGACTGAATCCGGCCGATTGGGGAAAACTGTCTGGTCGCTGCGCACCCCCGCCGTTACCCTCCGTTTCCGACTCGCCGCCCAATAATAGGAAGCACACCGCCGTATGACGCCGCCCGCCCGCGGATACATCCGATTCTGCTCGAGCGCCCTCGTGCCGCTCGTGCTTCTTGTGATGCTCTGGCCGCAGCACGACCACCGCACCGCGGCGCACCTCGAGGCTGCTCGCCATGCGAAGTACGGCGTTGTGCCGGCGATCCCGCAGGAGCTGCCCGACGGGGCGCACCTGGCGGTGCGGAAGCCGAAGCCGGCGCCGCACGCGAAGCCGCAACCGAAGCCGGCGCCGCACATCGCGTGGCCGGGGATCCCGCAGGAGCAGCTCGCGAAGTTCGGGACCCGCTCGGTCTTCAGCGGCCTGGGCGCGTGGGTCGACGTGTACGACTATCCGCTGCTGCCGCTCCACAAGACGATCGCCGTGCTGAAGAAAGCCGGCGTCCAGACGCTCTACATGGAGACCGGGATGAGCGGCACCAGGCAGGCCGTCGTTCCCGAGTCGGTGCCGTGGCTCGTCGCCGCGCACAAGGCCGGGATGAAGGTCGTCGCCTGGTACCTCCCCTATTACGTGAACGTCCACTCGGACGTCGCGCGCACCGTATGGATCGCGCGCTTCACGCACAACGGGATCCGCTTCGACGGTGTCGGCGTCGACATCGAGTTCAAAGGCGCGATGGGCAACAACCGCATCTGGAACCGCAACGTGGTTGCGCACATGAACGGCGTGCGGCACGCGCTCGGCCCGGATTATCCGCTCGCGGCGATCCCGCCGCCGCCGCTGCAGATGCGGCTGGCGCCGGAGACGTGGCAGGGGTTCCCGTGGGCGCAGCTGGGCAAGGTCAGCAGCGACATCATGCTGATGAGCTACTGGTCGTTCCGGACCGGGTGCCCGCGGATCGCTCTGAACTGTCCGTATGAGTTCACGAAGTACAACGTCGAGATCACGCGCCGACTCACCGGTGACCGCGTCCCGATCCACGTGATCGGCGGCGTCGGCGACGGGATCACCTGGAGTGGGCTCAACCAGTTCGTCCAAGGCGCGATCGACGCGCATGCCGACGGCGCAAGCATCTACGACATCGGCACGACCCGCCCGCAGTGGTGGCGATCGCTCAGCAGGTTGCGTGATCTCGGTTAAAGAAAGCTGTGACCCTTCCCGCGCGCGGAGCCGAGAGGTAGCATCGGCATCCGAATGACGAAGCGCCTCCCCGCGCCTGTGTTGCTCGCGACGGCAACCTTGACGGCGAGCATCCTCGTCCCAATGCAGAGTGCGCGCGCGGCGACGACCGCGTCGATCGTTGCTCCCAGCACGCTCACAGCATCTGACACGATCACGTTCCCCTCGAACGTGTGGCACGTGAACGCGAGCAACGTCGTTCTGCGCGTGCAGGGAACGACCACGAATCTTGGGGCATCGCTCGCGTGCTACAACGGCTCGCACGCATCGGTCGGCTGCAACCTCGGTCCGGTTCGTACGGTCATCCTGAAGCCATTCGCAGCGTTGACGCCCGGTCAGCGGTACCGCGTGATCGTGAATCCAACCGACGGCTCCCCGCCGCCGGTGGAGGACTACCTTCTGCTCTCGTCCGTCGCCACCGTGACCAAGCCGTTCATCGCATCGCTGTTCGAGGAGGAGAACAGCGTTGCGGCCTCCTATAGCTGGGGCGTTTTCCGGACCTCGTCTGCGTACGGTGGGAGCTACCAGGCGGACCGGCTGCAGAACGCATCGGTGACGTTCGGCTTCACGGGCAAGAACTTCACCTGGTACACGGTAACGGGCCCTTCGCAGGGACTGGCCGCCGTCTCGGTCGACGGGGTTGGCCGCGGGACGGCCAACCTGTACACGCCGACGACCAGGTACCGCGTGGCCCGCCTCTACCGGGGGTTTGCCTCCGGCTATCACCGCGTCACGATCAAGGTGCTCGGACAGCAGGGATCGCCGAACGGCAAGGGCACGTGGGTGTCACTGGATGCCATCGCCGTGAACGGGACCTTCGCAGCGCCCCGTCTCGTGTTCTCGTGGCAAGTGGTCGCGTCTAACCGCGCGTCCGCCGGCCGCGAGGTGCGCGCGAACACGCGCGGCGCCTCCGTCCGGTTCACCTTCCGCGGAAGGAGCATCGACTGGATCACCACGACCGGCCCCACGGAGGGGACGGCGACGATGTACGTCGACGGCGTCAAGAAGTCGATCGTCAACAACTACGCGAGCTCGACGCACTACGGCGCCATCCGGCGCGTTAGCAACCTCTCGGACGCCGTCCATTACCTCGACGTCGTCGCAAGCGGCGTTGGCTACACCGCGGTCGATCGATTCGTCGTCCGGCTGCCCGACCTGACGATCTTCAAAGGCCTCGGCACGTGGGTGGACCTGTTCGACTACGGCGGCTCGGGCGGCTTGGACCCCTCGGTCGCGGTGCCGGCGATGAAGTCGCACGGCGTTCGTACGGTCTACATCGAGACGGCGCGCTGGAACAGTTCGTCCGCATTCAACTTCCCAACCGACGTCGGAGACTGGATCGACACCGCGCACGCGAACGGCATGAAAATCGTCGGCTGGTACCTACCGATCTACGGCACCTACCTGAACACGGACGTCGCCCGGACGGTGGCGATCGCGACGTTCCGGAGCTCGACCGGCCAAGGATTCGACGGTCTGGGCATCGACATCGAGATCAAGACCTCGTCCCAGGCGCGGAGCGCGTGGTTCGCCGACATCGCGACGCACCTCGCGCGCGTGCGCACCGGCGTGACCGCAGCGTTCCCCGTCGGCGCGATCACGTATCCGCCGCTCGTCATGGACATGGACCCGTCGTCCTGGAGCGCATTCCCCTGGGGCGCCGTCGGCGCGCAAGCAAACATCGTCCTGCCGATGGGTTACTGG
>VAYV01000306.1 GCA_005883175.1 Actinomycetota bacterium | reverse complement strand
TCCTACGGAAGCAAATGTGTGGGGGGCCAAGGCGTCGTAGGAGTTCGCCAACCAGAACGGATGGCCCGAGATACATGGCCAGTAGTACGTAGGTCGACGGACCCGCGACGCAAGCGCGCAGGCGACGTATCGCCCGCGTGCGGGGAGCAGCAGAGATATGGCCCTCAAGGAAAACGCCCGCGCGAAAAGCTCGACGGTTCGAAGCGCCCCTCGCAAGATGAACCGCGGGAAAGCTGTTCGTGGGCGAAGCGCCCCTGTTGATAACGGGCACGGCTCACTTCGCGCGAAGGCGTCCCGCGATCCCGGCGTTGCTCGCGGGACGAGCACGCCGGAAGACCAGGCGCTTCAGCAACTTCTCGAAGCGCTACAGGCAGCGAGGGACGGGGATTTCACGGTCCGTCTTCCCGCGCGCAAGGGCGGTGTTCTGGGCCAGATCGAAGCGATGTACAACGACGTCGTCGAGATGAATGCCCGGATGGCGAAGGAGCTCGTTCGGGTCGGCCGGGTCATCGGACGGGAAGGCCGCATGACAGAGCGCGCTTCCCTCGGAGCCACGGCAGGCGCGTGGGGAACCAGCATCGACTCGATCAACGCTTTGATCGATGACCTCGTCCGACCGACGACTGAGGTCGCAAGGGTCATCGTCGCCGTCGCGGAGGGCGACCTCTCTCAAAAGATGGCCTTGAAGATCGCCGGTCAGCCGGTGAAGGGCGAATTCCTGCGCATCGGCACCACCGTGAACGCGATGGTCGACCAGTTGAGCTCGTTCGCTGCTGAGGTGAGCCGCGTCGCGAAAGAGGTAGGCACCGACGGCAAGCTCGGCGGCCAGGCGAAAGTCAAAGGCGTGTCGGGAACGTGGAAAGACCTGACCGACAACGTGAACTTCATGGCGGGCAACCTGACCGACCAGGTGCGCAACATCGCACAGGTGACGACGGCGGTAGCCGGCGGCGACTTGTCGCAGAAGATCACCGTCGATGCGAAAGGCGAGATCCTCGAGCTGAAGAACACGATCAACACGATGGTGGATCAGCTCGGATCATTTGCGGCTGAGGTGACACGAGTCGCGCGCGAAGTGGGTACCGAGGGCAAGCTCGGCGGCCAGGCCGAAGTCGAAGGCGTATCGGGAACCTGGAAGGACCTCACCGACAACGTGAACTTCATGGCGAGCAATCTGACCACCCAGGTGCGGGGCATCGTCAAAGTCGTCACCGCGGTGGCGAACGGAGACCTCAACCAGAAGTTCGTCCTCGAGGCCAAAGGCGAGGTCGCCGCACTCGCCGACACGATCAACAGCATGACCGACACCCTTCGTATCTTTGCGGAACAGGTGACGGGCGTCGCGCGCGACGTGGGAACCGAAGGCAAGCTCGGCGGCCAGGCCGAAGTCGAAGGCGTGTCGGGAACATGGAAGGACCTGACCGACAGCGTGAACTTCATGGCCGGGAACCTCACCAGCCAGGTGCGCAACATCGCCCACGTCGCAACGGCGGTCGCACGAGGCGACCTCTCGCAGAAGATCACGGTCGAAGCCAAGGGCGAGGTCGCGGCGTTGGCCGACACGATCAACAGCATGACCGACACCCTGCGCGTCTTCGCCGAGCAGGTCACGCGCGTCGCGCGCGAAGTGGGTACCGAAGGCAAGCTCGGCGGCCAGGCAGAGGTCGAAGGCGTCGCCGGTACGTGGAAGGACCTGACCGACAGCGTGAACTTCATGGCCGGGAATCTGACCAGCCAGGTGCGCGACATCGCGCAGGTGACGACCGCGGTCCTTCGCCGCCGAGGTGACGCGCGTCGCCCGCGAGGTCGGCACCGAGGGCAAGCTCGGCGGTCAGGCCGAGGTCGAAGGCGTATCGGGAACGTGGAAGGACCTCACCGACAACGTGAACTTCATGGCCGGAAACCTGACCAGCCAGGTCCGCAACATCGCACACGTCGCAACGGCGGTCGCACGAGGCGACCTGTCGCAGAAGATCACGGTCGAAGCCAAGGGTGAGGTTGCCGCGTTGGCCGACACGATCAACAGCATGACCGACACCCTGCGCGTCTTCGCCGAGCAGGTCACGCGCGTCGCGCGCGAGGTCGGTACCGACGGGCGCCTCGGCGGTCAGGCCGAAGTCGAAGGCGTCGCCGGCACGTGGAAGGACCTGACCGACAGCGTGAACTTCATGGCGAGCAACCTCACCAGCCAGGTCCGCAACATCGCCCAGGTGACGACCGCGGTCGCGAAAGGCGACCTGTCGCAGAAGATCACCGTCGACGTCAAAGGCGAGATCCTCGAGCTGAAGAACACGATCAACACGATGGTCGATCAGCTCGGATCCTTCGCCGATGAGGTAACGCGTGTCGCGCGCGAAGTGGGCACCGACGGGCGTCTCGGCGGCCAAGCCGAGGTCAAGGGCGTATCGGGGACATGGAAAGACCTCACCGACAACGTGAACCAGCTGGCCGGCAACCTGACCAGCCAGGTCCGCAACATCGCCCAGGTGA
>VAYV01000099.1:3572-12532 GCA_005883175.1 Actinomycetota bacterium | reverse complement strand
TCATGCGGTCGATCCGTTCGGTGAAGACCGTGTCTCCCGAGACGGCGAGCGCGATGATCTCGAACGCGCAGTCGGTGCACCACGACAGCTGCGCTTTGAAGTCTTCGTGGATCGCTTCGCGGCCGCGCACCTCGTCGCCGCGCGGCATCATCTGGAACACAGCGTCCTCGGTGAAGTAGTCGGCTAGCTTGCGTGCGTCGCCCGCGCTCCAGTCCGCGAGAAATGCGCGGACGATCGTTTCCTTATCACTCATCACTCTCCCTCCGACTGGTAAACCCTACCGAATCGAACAATCCGGCAGGCGTCGAATGCGGCCCTTGCACGGAATCGCTACTCTTTTTGCGTGAAGCGCCCCGTCCTCACTTTCCTTGCTACCTCTCTTGTTTTTGCTGCTCTCGTTTCGCCGGCGTCGGCGGCCACCGATCCGGGTCGCGCACAGCAATGGGGGCTCACGAAGATCCACGCGGATCAGGCATGGACGAAAACGAAGGGCGCCGGCATCACCATCGCGATCGTCGACACGGGGATCGACCTCACGCATCCCGACCTGAAGAGCAAGATCGCGTCGCACTACGACTGTACGAGCGGCTCGTGCGTGACCGGCTCCGACGCCGGCAACGACGACAACGGGCACGGTTCACACGTCGCAGGGATCGCGGCGGCCGCGACAAGCAACGGCATCGGGGTCGCCGGCGTCGCGCCTTCGGCCAAGGTCATGGCGGTGAAGGTCTTGGACTCGCAAGGCAGCGGACGTTGCAGCGACATCGTCACAGGCATCAGGTTCGCGTCCGATCACGGCGCGCGCGTCATCAACCTGTCGCTGGGACCGGAGACCGGGCTGCTCGACTTCATCCTGGGCAACAGCTGCATCGCGGATCTTCAGAACACTGCCGAGTACGCGTACGGACGCGGCGACGTCGTCGTGATCGCTGCGGGGAACCAAAGCCTGAAGTCCGCGTACAACAGCAATGCGCTTGAAGTGGTCGGCGCGACCGGACCGAACGACGAGGTCGCCTCCTACTCGAACACGGGCGCCAACGTTTACGCGCCGGGCGGAGACGCGCCGGGGAACTGCCAGAACTCGTCGAACTGCATCCTGTCGACGTGGAAGAACGGCGGGTACGCCGTCGACCAGGGCACGTCGATGGCCGCGCCGCACGTCTCCGGCCTCGCGGCGCTGCTGCTGTCCGAGGGTTATTCGAACGCGCAAGCGGTCGCGCGCATCAACAACACCGCCGACACGGTGAGCGGCATCCGGCGCATCAACGCGATGCGCGCCGTCGGCGCGACCTCCCATCCGAGCGGGACGCCGACGCCGACGCCGCGCACGACGCACCGCTCGAGCTCCACGCCGACGCCGGCGACGACGCACGCGACCACGAAGAAGCCCGGTAGCCCGGCCAAGACCGTGGCTCCGCCGTCGGCGAGCCCGTCATCGAGCGTCCTCGCCGTCGCGCCGACGGTCTCACCGAGCGCGTCTGCGCAGGCGGCCGGACCCACGGCGTCGACCACTCAAAGCCGCGCGACGCAGATCGCGCTTGCCGCACTAGCGATCGTCGTGGTCGGTTTCGCCGTCGCGCGCGTCGCTACGAAACGCGCGCGCGGCAGCTAGCCGTTCGGTTTCACGACGATCCGAACCGGATCGCCTTCCTTCTCCGATAAGCGGCGCACACCGTCTGCGACCCCTTCGAGCGGCACCAGGTCGCTGATCGATCCCGACAGATCCAGCCGCCCTCGCGAAACCAGCGATAGCAGATCGTCGAGGTGCTGCTTCCGGTAGCCGAGGTGACCGAGCAACGAGATCGAGCGTGCGCCAAACAGGATCCCCGGGCCGAGCTCACGTCCTCGGTCGCCGGGTCCACGGCGATGTCCGCGCCCAGCGAGAGCGCGCGCTTGCGCGCGCTTTCGAGCGGGTCGACCGCCACGATCAGCCCCGCGCCGAGCAAGCGCGCGATCTGCACCGCGTGCGTCCCGAGACCCCCGATCCCCCACAGGCCGACCGATTCGCCGGGCCGCAGGGCTGCTCGATCGGAAAGCGCCGCAAACGGCGTCGAGACCGCGTCTGCCACGATCGCGGCCTGCTCCATCGGAACGTTGTCGGGTACGGCGCTGAGTGTGTAGAAGGGCGCCAGGACGTACTCGGCCCACGCGCCGTCGTACATGAACCCCATGATCTGGGGCGCGAGACACTCTTCCAAGCGCCCTGCACGGCAGCGCGCGCAGGTCATGCACGTCCGTCCGGCCGCGAGGACGACGCGATCGCCCTCGTTCCATCCCTCGACGAACGCGCCCTTGCGCGCGATGGTCCCTGCGGTCTCGTGACCCGGTGTGACGTCGGGAATCACCGCAGGGATCGAGCGGTCGATCAGGTGAACGTCGGACAGGCAGATCCCGCATGCGTCGACCTTGACCAAGACGTCGAGCGGCCCCGGCTCGGGGATGGGCATCTCTTCGACTTGCAGCTCGCCCGATGACAAGTGGAAGCGCACCGCGCGCATCGCGTCGCTCACTTCGGGAGCATCCCGCGCAGCACTTTCCGATCGACCTTCATAACCGGAGTGAGGGGCACAGCAGGGATGATGTGCACCTCGCGCGGGTACTTGTACGCGCTGAGCTTCGACTTGGCGAAGGCTATCAACTCTCCCTCCGTGGTCTCTGCACCGGGCTTCAGCGACACGAACGCAACGACCTCTTCACCTTTCGCTGTGTCCGGCCTTCCAACAACACCGGCCATGGCCACCGCGGGATGCTCGAGCAACACATCTTCGACGTCACGTGGGAACACGTTGAAGCCGCCCCGGATGATGAGATCCTTCTTGCGGTCGACCACATACAGGTATCCGTCTTCGTCTAGGTATCCGATGTCCCCCGTGTAGAGCCAGCCGTCCCTGATCGTTGCCGCCGTCGCCTCCGGTGCGTTCCAGTAACCCATCATCACGCCCTTCGACCGGCAGCAGATCTCACCCGGCTGACCGGTCGGAACCCCGTTTCCGTCGTCGTCGAGGATCCGTAGCTCGTAACCGCCGATCGGCGTCCCGACCGACCCGATCTTGCTCTCCTGTGGCTTGTTCGCCGACATCACGGCCCCCGATTCCGTGCACCCGTAGCCCTCGCGGATCTGCACCCAAGGGACGCGCTTCAAGAACTCTTCAGCGACCTCGCGCGGCAATGGTGCGGCGCCACACCCAAGGTACTGCAGCGACGACAGGTCGTATTCCTCGAGCGGCTGGGAGAGAAGGATCTGGATCATCGACGGAACGACCGTTGCGATCTGGAGCTTGTGCTCCTGGATCAACGTGAGGAATTCCGATGGATCGAACCATCGCTGGAGAGCGGCGATACCCGGCCGCTCCGCGTGCATGCCGAGGACGCTGATGAGAAGGCCGTATGCGTGCGAAAGCGGAAGCGGAACGAGCACGCGATCGGTGTCTTCGCGGTTGCCGTGGTCGTGCAATGACTTGCTCGAGAACCAAAGATTCTCATGCGAAAGCATCACGCCCTTGGCGCGGCCCGTCGTTCCTCCGGTGTAGAGCAGGGCGGCCAGATCCGAGTCAGCGCGATCGATGATCTCGGCCGGCTCGGCGTTCTCGAGCGACGATATCGAGATCGCGCCTTCTTGCTCTGGCCCCGAACAGATGATCCATTCCAGGTCGGGCAGTCCGGCGACCGCCTCACGCACTATCCCGATGAATTCCGGACTGGTGACCACCGCGCGCGCACCCGCGTCACCGACGACGTGGCGGAGCTCTTCCGGCGGCAACAGGAAGATCGCCGGCGTGATCGCCGCCCCCGAGCGCCAGAGCGCCCAGTACGCCACTCCGACATCGGGGCTGTTCGCCATGAACACCACGACCCGGTCGCCCGGCGCGATCCCCATCTCGATCAAGCCGCCGGCCATGCACCGCGCGCGCTCGTAAAGCTCGCCGCTCCGATACCACGCGCCCTCGAACAGCAGCGAATCGTGATCGCCGAGGCGCGCGAACGACTCTTCACCCAGGCGCGCGAGGTTGTGTTGCCCGACGGCCATCAGGCTGCCGCGAAGAAGCCGCTCACGCGCTGAGCGAACATCAGGTCGCCGGCGACCTTCAGCTTGCCGGTCATGAACAGCTGCGGCCCTTGCGCCTGACCCATGATCAGCCGCACGAACGTAACGAGGTCCATCGTGAGCGACACGCGCGGCGACGCTCCTTTGCCGCTCGTGATCGTGCACTTCCCGTCGGCGATCGATGCAAGGTACGGAAACTCCTCACCTTGGTCGGTCACCACCCACTGGACCTCGGCCACGACACCCTCGGCCTTCTCCGGCAGGAAGTGCTTCTGCATCGTGTGGAACGTCCGGTCGAGCGACTCCTTCACACCGACCGCGCGGAACCCTTCCAGGACCTGCTCGTCGGTCGCCCCTTTCAGGGCTTCGGCGATCTGCTCTTCCGGGATGTCGTCGAGGTTGATCTCTGCCATCTGCCTCTCCTTCGTCGTTGCGCTATGCGCGCGCGCCTGCGAGGAACACCGATCGGAGCAGATCGTCTCTCCCCCGCAGCTTCTTGGCCGGGCCGGAGAATCGGATCTCACCGCGCTCGAGGAAATATGCCCTGTTCGCGATGCTCAATGCCAAGTCGACGTGCTGATCGACCAGCACGACGGCCACGCCGTCGCGGTTCAGGCGCGTGATGATCTGGAGCATACGCTCGTGACCGCACCCACAATCCGAGGCCGCCGGCGATCGCGAGCAGCCCGCCGGTTGCGATGAACGACGGCGCGAGGCGCGGCGAGAACGTCGTGTACGCGGCGGTGGCGGGCGGCGGCGGACGATCAATGACGGCCTGTGCCATCCGGTCAGCGCCTTCTCATCCCGCGCCGCTTCCCGCGGGGCTCACTCGGCTGCACTCAGATAGGCCGAACGTGATCATCGCGCGCCCTTCTTCGAGAACCGAGGCCAGCTCGTCATCCTTGATCCTCAAACGATCGGGGCGAAGGTTCAGCGATATGACGCCGACCCACGCCCCCCACATGAACTTCGCCGCACGCCACGGATCGACCCGCCGGATCTGGCCGGCTTCGACGGCGTCGCCGATCGCACGTGCGAGGCGCGTGACCTGGGCTTCCGCCAGCTGTGCCACCCGGGCAGCCACGGGATCTGCCTTGGCCTTCGGACGGGTGTCGAAGTAGGGGAATGCGAGCATCCGGAAGTAGCCGGGGTGCTCGACGTAGAAGCGAAGGTACGCGTCGCCGGCCGCGATGAGCTGCTCGCCGGGGGTCTTCGCAGGGTCGAACGCAGCAGCCAGGTAGCCCTCCTCCACCCGGAGCGCGCGCTCGATCAGAGCGAGGTACAGGCCTTCCTTGCTGCCGAAGTGGACGTAGATCGAGCCGGTCGCCACCTCGGCATTCGTCGCGACGTCTTCGATCTTCGTGCCGTGGAAGCCCTTGTCGAGGAAGTGCCGCTCGGCGGCCTTCATGATCGCCGCGGCGGTCGCAGCCTTGCGGCGGTCTGATCGCGACGGCGGATGCGTTACGGTCGAGCGGCCCTCACCCGTGGCCATTTTTGAACCATATTCAAAAGTCTGCCGCAAGGACAAACCGGGCGCGTCATCCGCCGAACAGCCGGCGGGGGTTGTCGGTCAATATCGCATCGAACGTCGCGCGCGCCACGCCGGCGGCTTCCAGCTTCGGCAGGAAGTCCGTGAAGATGAACGTGTGCGGGCGCCGGTACATCTGGTCCAGGACGAGCGGCAGCAGCTGCTCGGCGACCGACTGAAGGTGCTCCGGGATCTCGAAGGGGAAGCGCGGCGACCGAAGCGAGCAGATGTGATCCTGGCTCAAGCACAGACGATCGCCGGCGCCGGCGTCGAGCACCGCCTTGATCATCTCGACGCGGTGGTCGTCGGGCGACAGGATCTCGAGCCCGATCCGATCGACGGCGACGAAGGATCCGCGCGCGGCGATGTCGATCAGCTGCTGCGCCTTCTCCGCCTGATCCTGGTGGCCGATCATCGTGCGCGCGAGGTCGGCGCCGTTCTCCGTGAACACCTCCTGTTGGACCTCGGCACCGATCGAGTTCTCGCAGTGGGTGATGATCGGCAAACCCGACTCGCGCGCGGCGATGGCCGCGGCCGCCATCACCGTTCGCTCGGGCTCGGTGATCGGGTCGCTCGACGCGAACTTGATGATCCCCGGCCGGATGCCGGTCGACCCGATCCCCTTCTCGATCTCGAGCAGGTACAGCTCGGCCACCTCTTCCGCCGAGCGCACGCGCCAGTAGTACGGCAGGCCGGCTTCTTCCTTGTAGAAACCGGTCGCGCACACGATCTGCATCCCCGTCCGCTGGGAGACCTCTGCCATCAGCTCGGGGTCGCGCCCCATCTCGATCGCGCACGGATCGACGAACGTCTTCACGCCGTGCTCTTTGAGCTGCTCCATCCGCTCCGTCGCCACCGCGAGCGCATCGGCGCGCGTCCACGTGCCGGTCGGGTCGAGCTCATCGCCCGGATACGAGAACAGGATGTGCTCGTGCATGAGCGTCTGGCCGAGCTCCGCAGCGTCGATGGGTCCCAGCACCGTCTGGACGAACGCCATGTCCCCCTCCCGGGTTTGAAGCTTCGACGAGAAAATGAATATCGTTCATTCGCAGCGGCGGGGTCAAAGCGGCGAGATCAAAGGAGGAACCGCGCGCGATGAGGTTCGGTCTCTTCTACGAGCACCAGCTCCCGCGGCCGTGGGATCCCGACGCCGAAGAGCGCATCATGCAGGACGCGCTCGACCAGATCGAGCTCGCCGACCGCCTCGGCTTCGACTACGTCTGGGAGGTCGAGCACCATTTCCTCGAGGAGTACTCCCACTCGAGCGCGCCGGAGGTGTTCCTCGCAGCGGCGAGTCAGCGCACGAAGCGGATCCGGCTCGGACACGGCATCGTGCAGCTGCCGATCGGGTTCAACCACCCCGCGCGCGTGGCCGAGCGGATCGCGACGCTCGACCTCGTGTCCGGCGGGCGCGTCGAGTTCGGGTCCGGTGAGGCCAGCTCACAGGTGGAGCTGGGCGGCTTCGGCGTCGACCGGGACACGAAGCGCGCGCAGTGGGAAGAAGCGCTGGACGCGATCACGCGGATGTTCGTCGAGCAGCCCTTCGCCGGCCACCATGGACCATATTTCGACATGCCGCAGCGCAATGTGATCCCGAAGCCGAAGCAGAAGCCGCATCCGCCGCTGTGGGTCGCGTGCAGCCGCCGCGAGACGATCCTGATGGCGGCGCAGCGAGGGATCGGCGCGCTGTCGTTCGCGTTCGTCGAGCCCGAAGACGCGAAGGAGTGGGCCGAGCAGTACTACTCGATCCTCACATCGGACGAGTGCGTCCCCATCGGCTTCGCCGTCAACCCCAACGTCGCGGTCGTGCTGCCGATGATGTGCCATGAAGACGAGCAGACCGCGATAGAGCGTGGCATCGATGGCGGGCACTTCTTCGGCTACTCGCTCGCGCACTATTACGTCTTCGGCGAGCACGAGCCGGCACGCACGAACCTGTGGGAGGAGTTCCAGGAGCACCGCGCCGAGCAGGGCTTCGCGCGCGACATCATCGCGGCGGAAGGCGAGCCGCTCGGCGTGAAGCTCTTCGAGCAAGGGCTCGGCTCGCTGCGCGGTGCGATCGGAACGCCCGATCAGATCACGGAATTGGTGCAGCGGTACGAGCGCGCGGGCATCGACCAAGTGATCTTCGTGCTGCAGGCGGGCCGCAACAAGCACGAGCACGTGCTCGAATCGCTGCAGCTGTTCGCTTCGCGCGTCATGCCGCGGTTCGCCGAGCAGGCCGACGCCGTCGACGCCGCCAAGCGCGAGCGGCTTGCCGAGGCGTGCGAGAAGGCACTCTCACGCCGCGCGCCCGCGCGCGCCCCGCAACCCGACTATGTCGTCACCGTGCGGGACGAAGGTCCGCGCGGGCAGAGTGAGCGCGCCGAGTCACCGCTCGCGCCGTTCATCAAAGGCAAGAGCGACGAGGAGCTCCTCGCCGCGTTCGGATCCGACGACGCCGTCGCGATGATCTTCGCGGGGATGCAAGCCGCGTTCGTTCCCGCGCGCGCGCAAAACTTCACCGGCGCGATCCAGTACGAGCTCGAGGTGAACGGCTCGGTTCACACGTGGGCGATGACGATCGCCGACGGCGCCGCGCGCGCGATGCCCGGCGCGGCAGACTCGCCGAAGCTCGTCGTCCGCGCTCCCCTGCCGGTCTTCTTGCGTGTCGCGGCCGGCGAGCTCAACGGCGGCCTCGCGCTGATGGAAGGCAAGATCAAGCTGAAAGGTGATCTCGACGTCGCCGCGCGCCTCGGCGAGATGTTCGGCGACCAGCCGCGCTACTAAGCCTCGAAGCCCTCTTCAGCCAGACGCTTCGCCCAGTCGGCGCCTTCGCGCAGCCCGAGCTCGACCGCAGGCGCGCGCAACGCTGCATCCATCGCGTTCAGGCCGATGGTTTCGTATCCCTCTCCGGGCACGAGCGCGTGCACACGGAACCCGTCACCGGCCAGCTCGGCGGTTTCACGGTTCAAGTCCTCGATCGCGCCGGGCGCCAGCACGCCGGCCCCGGCCTGCGGCGCGAGCATCAGCACGTCGGTCACACCGATTCCCTTGACGAGGTCGGCGTTGAGGAGCGACGAGACCCCTCCATCCATGTAGGACGAGCCCCCGATGTCGATGGGAGGGATCAAGCCCGGCACGGCCGACGAGGCCGAAACGACGCGCACGACGTCGGCCCCGTCGCCGGCGTGCCATACGCGCCTCTCGCCAGACGAGCAATCGACGGTGGTCATGCGCACGTCCCCAGGCGGCCACTCGACGTCCCCCAGCCGCTCCCGAAGCACGGCGACCCACTCGTCGGCCGTCTTGTGCGACGCGCGCAGTGCGCGCTCCCCGATCTGCCGCGCGACCTCCGCACTCATGCTGGGTGACGACGTCCAGAGCTGGAAGATCTGGGCTAGGAGC
>VAYV01000099.1:0-3565 GCA_005883175.1 Actinomycetota bacterium | reverse complement strand
CGGACGTGCCGATCTTGACGTGGGCACCGGCAGGATCGATCCCGAGCGCGTCTGCGAGCGACGACAGCGCGCCGATCGACCAGGACACGCCGACCGTCCCGCCGCCGCCGAGCACCAGCGCGTAGCTCATCGCGCGCAAGGCTAACCGAAGTCGGATATCTCGGGCGTTCCCTTGCGCCCGGGCTGGGTGGGCGCCATCATCGATCCATGCGCCTCCCCGTCGGCGTCCCGCATCGCGCGCGCTCGGCCACCGCGATCGCCATCATCTCGCTGCTTTCGATCTTCCTCCCGACGGCCACGCAACAGGCCGGCGCCGTCGATCCCGCGCACGTCGGTATCCGCCTCGGGACGGTGGCGAGGGGGATGAGCTCACCCGTTGCGATGGCGGCCCCGAACGACGGATCGGGACGGCTGTTCATCGTCGAGCAGGCCGGCCGGATCCGCGTGTGGACGCCCCATTCGGGGCTGCTCGGCGCGTACTACCTCGACATCCACACGAAGGTGCTTTCGGGCGGCGAGCGAGGGCTGCTCGGACTGGTCTTCCACCCGCGGTTCTCGTCCAACGGGTTCTTCTACGTCTACTACACGAACCTGAGCGGCAACCTCCAGATCTCGCGGTTCCATGCGACGCCGTCCAGCAACAAGGCCGACGGCGCGTCGGAATTCGGCATCATCAACATCCCGCACCCCACGTACAGCAACCACAACGGCGGGCAGCTGCAGATGTGGAACGGCGGGTACCTCTACATCGGGACCGGCGACGGCGGCGGCGGCGGGGATCCCAACGGCAACGCGCAGAACCTGAAGTCGTTCCTGGGCAAGATCCTGCGCATCGACGTCGACCACACGTGCGGAACGTTGCACTACTGCGTCCCCTCGACGAACCCGTACTACGGCAAGTCCTATGCGAACAACGAGATCTGGCTCTTTGGGCTGCGCAACCCCTGGCGGTTCTCGTTCCAACGCGGGAACGGGTCGCTTTGGATCGGCGATGTCGGGCAGAACACGCGCGAGGAGATCGACCTGCTGCTCCCCGGCGTGTCCGGGCGCAACATGGGCTGGGACTGCTACGAAGGAACGCTGAACACGGTGGCCACATATGGCGGCTCGTACTGCAGCGGCAAGATCTTCACGCCACCGATCTTCAACTACTCACACATCAACGGCCGGTGCGCGATCATCGGCGGCTACGTGTACACGGGTTCGGGCCAAGCGAGCATCATGGGCGGGCTGTATCTGTACGCGGACTACTGCACCGGCGAGATATGGGGGCTCACGCACTCGGGCAGCCACTGGCCGAGCGCATTACTGGGGAGGGATGGAAACTCCGTCACGTCTTTCGGTGAAGGCGTCAACGGAGAGCTGTACCTCACCGATAGCGGGGGGAACCTCTTCCACCTCAATGCATACCGGCGCTGACGCTTAGTCCGGTCCCGGACCCAACCCCAGGCGACGATGCGTCGCGCCCATGCACGTGTTCATGACGACGGTGAGACCGCCTTCGCGCGCGATCCGCTCGGCCTCATCGCTCTGGATCCCGGTCTGCAGCCAGAGCACCTTCGCGCCGGCTTTTACCGCTTCGCGCGCGATCTCCGGCGTTTCCTCCGAGGGACGGAACACGTCGACGACGTCGATCGACTCGTCGACGTCCGCCAGCGATGCACGCACCGGCTCCCCGAAGATCTCGCCGCCTTTTGGGTTCACGGGGATGATCTTGTAGCCCTGGGTTTGCAGGTAGGCCGGGATGTTGTGACCCGGCTTCTTCGGATCGTTCGACGCGCCGACGACTGCGATCGTCTTGGTGTCGGCGTAGACCTGCTTCAGCTCGTCGTCGGTTGGGTTGGCCACGGCGTTCCCTTCTAGTCGATGAGCGGCTTGAGCGCACTCGTGAGCTCGGCGTGATGTTCTGACGTCCCGAAGTCGTTCAGCGGGTTCGGTGGCAACACGCGCTCCACGGTCGTTCCGTCACGTCTGATGTACAACGCAGGATGGATATCTCCTGTTCCATCGGTCTCGACGGTGATCGCGACGGCATCGTGTCCGCCGGCGTCGACGAAGTGCTGGAGCGGGACCATGCCTTCGTCGGTGATGCCGCGCGCACGGTCCACGTTCAGCACGCGCGCGAGGTAGCTCTGCTGGTTCCAGAGCTCCGGCGCGTTGGTCGCCTCGTCCAGCAGGTACGGGACCACGTGGCCGGGTTCGACCGACGGTCGCTCGATCTTCACCCCGTGTCGCGTCTCCGCGATGTGATGCGCGAGGACACGCGCGTTGTAGCGGAACCCGTGCACGGCCGCCGAATTGCTCAGGATGCCGTACTTCTTCAGCCCGATCGACCCTTGCGTGACCGATCCGGCGAAGAACACCCCGGGCACGGTCGCGCTTTGGAAGAACGGCGTCTGCGCCGGGAGGCGGTTCTGGTAGAAGGTCTTCACGCCGAGCGCCGGCAGATCTCCCATCGGCGTCGTGAAGCCGGTCCCGGCGACAACCTCGTCGACCTCGAAGATCATCACGCCCGGCTTCGTCGTGCCGCTCGTGTGCACGCGATACCCGTCCGCCGTCCGCTCGATGCGCTCGATCGCCGCGTCCAAAACGAAATGGCCGCCGCCGAGCGCGTTGTCTTCGTACGGCTGCATGTAGCGCGCGCGCGCCCCCGACGTCGAGTGCGTGATGATCGACAGCTTCGCCGGTCGCGGCGAGCCCAATATCAATTGCTTCGCCCATGGGAGCAGCCCGTCGGCAAGCTCGAAACCGGAGTTACGCTTGCCCATGATGAAGACACGCTTGCCGGCGAACTCCTTCGCCGGCTTCATCTCGACGTAATGCGGGACGAGCTGGATCCCGTCGATATCCGGCTTCCACGCTTGCGTCATGCCGATCGCGAAGACGACCGTGCTGCAGCGATACTCGCCGTCGGAGGTGGTCAACACGAAGTCGTCGGCGGCGCGCGCGGTCGACTCCCACCGGCAGCCGTATCGCGCGACGATCTTCGCGCGCTCCGCGAAGGCGACCAGGCCCTTCTCCATCTCCGGCCGGGATGGGAAGTAGGACGAGCCGTCCATGAATTCGATCACCGAGCCGCGGAGAGCGGGGTCCTCGGAGAGAAGGCTGTTCCAGTCGTACCACTCGTTTCTGCGCTCGCGCTTATCGACCGGCGCGTGCGGCTTGGACCACGTCACCAACCGTTGGAAGAAGGGGAACCGCTGGAACATGCCGGCGGGCTGCTCGTCTGCGGAGATCAACGCGTGCTTCACGCCGAGCTGTGTCAGGTAATACGACGTTTGCAGACCGCCGGGTCCCGTGCCGACGACGACGACCGGGTACTCCCCGGGCGGGAACGGCCGCTCGTTCAGTTCCGCCACGTGTTCTGGGTCCGCATCCGGCGCGCCAGCGCTTTCAGCATCCGCAGGGCAACCGTCGGGTAGTCGAGGAGGAAACGGTCCAGCTCGTCCGCGCTCAGGACCGCGCATCGGAGCGGCCGTGTGGCGGTTACGTCTGCGGTGGGCAGTTCGCCGAGCAGGGCAGAGATGTCGCCGAAGAAGTCGCCGCGGGACAGGGTCGCGATCTG
>VAYV01000310.1 GCA_005883175.1 Actinomycetota bacterium | reverse complement strand
GCCCTCGGTACAGCAGGGATACGACGGCGATCACGAACACTCCGAGGATCCCGATGGTGAGCAGCTCGGCGCGGGTAACCGTCAGCACCTGACCGAACAGGAACCCGAAGAGATTGACGTTGAAGTTCCCGGTCCGGCTGGCAACCACAACAGCAACGGCGATCGAGCCGTAGAAGAACAGCGCAAGCGCCATGTCGCTCTCGTCGGGCGCGCGCCGTCTCAGGCGGTCGATGCCGACGGCGCCGAGGACCGAGAATCCGAGCGCGGCAGCGAGCGGCGAGATCTTCAGCCACAACCCGATCGCGACGCCTGCGAGTGCGATGTGCCCGACGCCGTCGCCGATCAAGGAGAGGCGGCGTTGGACCAGGAACGTGCCGATGGCCGGCGCCGCTGCGCCGACGACCGCAGCTGCGATCAACGCAGGCCAGAAGTAGCGGATGAACGTCATCCGGCCACCTCGTGCCCGGGATGGTCTTCGACGAACATCCCCACGCGCTCCTTCGCTTCTTCGAGCGAGATCTCGTCGATGTGACCTTGGTGCAGCGCGAGCACGCGCCGGACGTCGCGGCCCACGGCGCCGAGATCGTGGGCAACGATGACGATCGCAACTCCGTCCCGGTTGAGTGCGCGCAAGACTTGCGCGAAGCGGATCTGCGAGTCGCGGTCGACCCCGGCCGTCGGCTCGTCGAGGATCAGAAGCTTGGGGTCGGACGCGAGCGCGCGCGCGATCAGGACGCGGTGCTGTTGGCCGCCGGACAGCTCACCGATGCGCCGGTTCGCGAACTCCGCCATTCCGACGCGTTCGAGCGCGCGCACGGCAAGCTCGCGCTCGGCGCGCGAGAAGCCACCGAACCGCCGCCGAGCCGCGCGACCCGCGAGCACGACCTCCAGAACGGTCGCCGGCAGCCGCGACGAGATCACCGCACGCTGCGGCACGTAGCCGACCAGCTCGCGCGCGCGCGGGTCGGTCGCCGGCCGCCCGAAGAGCAACGCGGCGCCGCTGGTCGGACGTAAGAGACCGACCGCAACTTTCAGCAACGTCGTCTTGCCCGACCCGTTCGCGCCGAGCAGGACCACGTAATCCTTCGGCCTGATCGACAAGCTGACATCCGAAAGAACCCGTCCCGATTCGTACGAGAACGAGACCGACCGTAGCTCGATCAGCTCCGGCACGAGAGTCCTTCCTGCAGCGTCCGGAGGTTCTGCCGCATCAACGCTAGATAGTCGTCGCCGGCGTTACGCTGCGCGGGCAGCAACCCCTCGATCGGATTGAGGATGGCGACCTTCGCTCCGACCGCGCGCGCGACCGCATCGACGCTCCGCGAGCTGACCAGCGTCTCCGCGTAGACGACGGTGGGGTGAAGTTTGCGCGCGAGCTGGATGATCTGCGTCAGCTGCTTCGGCGAGGGCTCCGCTTCGGGGTTCAGACCCGTGATCCCGATCTGCCGAAGGCCATACCGAGCGGCCATATAGCCGAACGCGGTGTGACCGGTGAATATCTCGTGGCGCGCGCAGTTCGCCAGACCGGCTCGGAAGTCACGGTCGAGCTGCGCCAGCTCCGAGTCGAGCTGCGTCAGGTTGTGCTGGAACAGCCCAGTGCTCGCCGGTGCTGCTTTCTCGAGGCGTTGCTCGACGGCGGCTGCAACCGTGACGAGCAGCGTCGGGTCGAGCCAGAAGTGCGGGTCCACCGACCCGTCGCCGAGGTGCCGCGGCGTGATCAACGAGAGCGCATCGAACGCCCGCGTCGGATCCTGAAACGTCTTGACGGCGTCGTCGACGGCAGGCTGCAAGCCGCGGAGGTACAGAGCGACGCGCGCATCGCGGATCGCGACGACATCGCTCGGACGGAGCTCGAGGTCGTGCGGCTCCGCGCCGGGCGGCGTCAGGTTCGTGACGACGGCGGCGGATCCGCCGATCCGCTCCGCGACGAACGCGAGCGGGTAGAACGCCGCCGTGACCGACACCTTGCCGCCGGCCGCTTGGGGAGACGATGCGCATGCGGTCGCGACGCCGGCCAAGAGGACGAGGGAGGCGACGAGCTTGGTCACGGCCCAGACTGGGACTAGCGGGGCTTGGGTGCGCCGCGGTCTTCGCGGCCTTGCTGCGCTGCTTGCTTCAGATCCGCGAACAACGACTCACGAACTACAGCGGATTCTGCTTCGGTCTGACCCCGATCCTTCTGCTTCTTCTGTTCGTCTGCCATGGCCTGATTCTACCTGCTCAGACGCGCCGGTGCGTGGAACAGATACGTCATAGTACGTCTAAGTACGCTATAATACAGATCGTGGCTGATCTCGCGTTCTATACCGCCGCCGAAGTAGCTCGGCTGCTTCGGCTCCATCCCCAGGTCGTGCAGCGCAAGCTGCAAGCCGGAGCGATCCCCGGTTACCGCATCGGGCGCGAATGGCGGGTTGAACACGAGCAGCTCGTCGCGTGGCTCGAGCAGCATTCCAACCAACGCGCGCGCACACCGGAGATGCAGATCGTGGAGAACTTCTTCACGCCCGGCGGCCGGCTGCGCTCGATCCCCGCGCAGCGTTCCAAACGATCGGTCGTGCTCGAGCGCCTCGCAGCGGAATTCGAGCCCGCACGGATCTATACCGAGCGCGAAGTGAACACCGTCCTGCGCCGTTTCCACGATGACGTCGCGACGATCCGCCGCGAGCTCATCGCTGCGAAGAAGCTCGTTCGAACAAAGAGCGGTGTCTACAAGCGCACAGCAACGAAGGAACCGGCGCTCCAGCGCGGCTAGAGGGAAGAGGCCGCGCGCTCGGCGCGTT
>VAYV01000305.1:2104-3565 GCA_005883175.1 Actinomycetota bacterium | reverse complement strand
TGCCTCGAGCTTGATCTACCGGGCGTTCTTCGCGGTTCCGGACACGGTGCGCGCGCCCGACGGAACGCAGGTGAACGCGGCCCACGGCTTCCTCGAGATGCTGTCCAACCTCGCCGTTTCCTACCGGCCGGAGTTCATGGTGGCCGCGCTCGACGACGACTGGCGGCCCCAGTGGCGCGTCGACCTCATCGACTCCTACAAGACCCATCGGGTCGCGGCCGACGACGCCGAGGTGCTCCCATCGCCGGAGGACCAGATCGACCTCATCGTCGAGGTGCTCGCGCTTGCCGGCGTCGCCACCTCCGGCGCCGAGGGCTTCGAGGCAGAGGATGTGATCGGAGCGCTCGTTCCGCGCGCGCCCGGCGCCGTCGCGATCGTCAGCGGGGACCGCGACCTGTTCCAGCTCGTGCGCGACCCCGCGGTGCGGGTGCTCTATCCGAAACGCGGCGTGTCCGATCTCGCCGTGATCGACGAAGCGGAGATCGAGCGCCGGTACGGCATCCCGGGGACCCGATACTTCGACTTCGCGGTTCTCCGGGGGGACCCGAGCGATGGCCTGCCGGGGGTCCGTGGCATCGGCGAAAAGACGGCCGGAGCGCTCGTCGCCAAGTACGGATCGCTGGAAGCCGTCGTCGAAGCGGCGCGCGGGGCGACCTCCGGGCCGCTCCAGAAGGTCGCCTCATCGCTGGACTACATCGAGCGTGCCCGTACGGTCGTCCGTATCGCGACCGAGGCTCCGATCGGCGAGGTCGACGCGTCCTTCCCGCAGCACCCGCCGGACGGAAAGCTCACCACCACCGCGGAGTCGTACGGACTCGCCGGTCCCGTGAGGCGTCTCCTCGCCGCGATGGCCCCCACATGATGCTGCTCGGCGTCGTCAAACAGATCATCCGCTGGGCCGGTCCGCTGTTCACGTCCGCCGGATACCCGGTGATCGCGGTTGCGGTCTTGCTCGAGCGTTCAATCTTCCTCGGCCTCATCATCCCGGGTGACGTGATCCTTGCTCTCGGAGGCGTGTTCGCGGGCCGCAAGGAGCTGAACCTCGCCGGCGTGATCGTGATCGGCACGTTCGCAGCGATCACCGGCGAGTCGGTCGGCTACTGGCTGGGACGCCGGTACGGGCGCGCGCTCATCAAGCGGCTTCCCATCGTGGGACGGCTCGACAAGCGCTTCGAGGATGCAGAGCGATACTTCCGCAAGCGAGGCGGCCTTACCGTTGCGATCGGACGGTACGCGACCGCTGCGGGCTCGTTCGTTCCGTTCGTGGCCGGGATGTCGGAGATGCCGTATCAGACGTTCCTCGCCTACGACGTGCCGGCGATCGCAGTGTGGGCGACCGGCATCACGCTCGTCGGCTACTACTTCGGTCGCAACCTCGATACCGTCGAGCGGATCCTTTCACGGTTCGGGTACGCGATGCTTGGTGTGCTTGTCGTGCTGATCGCCGGACAGCTCCTCTGG
>VAYV01000305.1:0-1951 GCA_005883175.1 Actinomycetota bacterium | reverse complement strand
CGTCGGCGTCGCCGAACGCGTGGGGCGTTGGGCGACAACGACGACCGTCCCGCCCCACCCGTGGATCGTGCAGTGATAGCTGAACGTTCCCGCGGTGGTGAACTGGAACTCGAACGTGGACCCCTCCTTCATCCGCTGCTTCGACGAGAAAGAGCCGTCGTCGGCCATCACGTTGTGATCGGTCTGGAACAGCGTCCGGTCGTCGTTGGTCCACCGCCCGAAGTCGCCGATGTGTACGACGATCTCCGCGGGGTGGAACTCGTTCCCGCCCGACTTGATGGAGACATCGGTCTCGGCCGCGCGCGCGCCGCCCGGGGGGAGGGCGACGGCAGCGACGACGACCGCCGAGACGAGTCGGGCGAACCGGTTCATGGCGGGAAGAGCGTACATTCCCGATGCAAGCCTGACTGCTCCGACCTGCGCGGCCTCAGCCCCAAATAGAGCGGTGGCCGTCCACTTGGTTGGAAGGTGGAGGGAAAGGGAAAAACCCTCGAAAAAGGAGGCCCCATGACCGTAGAGATGCCGAGCCAGGTCTCCGGCGACAAGACCGCGTTCGACAAGTTCGCCGGCTGGTGCTCGAACATGGTCAGCCGCGCGCCGTTCTTTGCGTTCTGCGTCGTGCTGATCCTGGTTTGGGCGCCGACCTTCGCGTTCCTGAAGTTCGACACCTGGCAGCTGATCATCAACACCGTCACGACCATCATCACGTTCCTCATGGTCGCGCTGCTTCAGAACACGCAGACACGCAACGATCTGGCGACGCAGCACAAGCTGAACGCGATCGCCGATGCCCTTGCGGACCTCATGGGCCATCTCTCCGCTCAAGTCGGAAAAGAGATCGAGAAGGACATCGAGGAACTGCGCGACGCCGTCGGGTTGGAAGAGAAAGAGTCGACCTCGAAGGCGAGCTAAGCGCGCGCCATGTGCAGTCGCACGACGGTTCCCGTGCGGTACGTCCGCACTTGAACCAGGTCACACAGCTGGTTCACGAGCCACAAACCGAACCCGTTCTCGCGGTCCGTCGAGGGGCGCTCGCGCCCGGCGAGCGGCTTATCGATGTGACCGGCGTCCTCTATATCGCATATGAGCATGCGGTCATTGCTCCAGATGCGAAGCGATCCCGAGCCGCCGCCGTGACGAAGGCTGTTGGCCGCAAGCTCGTTCACCGAGAGCACCAGATCAGCCGTGCGTCCGACGTCCAAGCCGTGCGTTCGTGCTGCGCGCGCGACGATATTGCGGATCTGATGAAGGTCTTCAACGTCGAGGATGATCATCTGCACGCCCGGCGGCGGGGGAGGCAGCGGAACATCGAACCGCCGAGCCGCGGTTTCGAGGTCGCGATACGTGGGGCTTGTGGTGTGAAGACCTCTCTGCCAGACGTACGGGTGGCTGCGGTGTGCCTCGTCGAGCACGTGGGACGGGAGCTCGCCGACGTCGTATGGACACAACAGCCACCAACCGAGTGAGTGGGCGAATGCGACGTTGAGCAGCGTCTCGTGTCGCTGGCATTCGACCAGCTCGTCTGGTGACCGCTCTGCCCAGATCGGCTCGCCGATGCCGCGCACGCGCCGCCCGTCGGGTGCGCTCCGTGCGAGGAAGTCCATCCACGCCGGGATGATGCGCGCGGGGTTGAGCCCGACCTCTCCCATGTCGGCGAACTGAACGAGGTCGGCGTCTCGCCCGAGATGCCCTCTGAGCGCGGCGAGCTTGTGCGCGCCCGCGACAACCAGGGTCGGCTCGCCCGCCTCGAGACCTTCCCGGACGAACGTGCTTGTGCCTTCCACGAAGCCGTCGAGGCCGCCGTAGAACAAGGCCTCGTGACGGAAGTCGTCACCGAGGTCGAGCAAGCCGTAGGCGGTTGTGTCGGGCGCGATCTTCATGTTTCCCCTGCTAGACGAGAAGGACAAGCGAGGCATCGCTCCCCTGGTGAACTTGCTACCCACTCAGGGTC
>VAYV01000301.1 GCA_005883175.1 Actinomycetota bacterium | reverse complement strand
TTCGAACGGGGGCTTGCCGCCCTAGGTCACCGGGGTGTCGTCGCGTTGTTCGCGAACGGCGACGAGGGCGACATGGTTTCTCGTAACGATTCGTACAACCCATACGCGACGGCCGATAGTGACTCGAAGAAGATCGCCCACGGGATGCTCGTCGCCTGGGCGAAAGCCGGGACCCACATGACGCGGCAGCCGGCGCTCGACGTGCGGACCGCAGTGATCTGCTTCTGCGGTCAGAAGTTCAAAGATCAGAACGGGAGTGAGCGGCAGGTCGCGTCTCAGGGCTTCATGGGAGCATCGTTCCTTGGCGGAGCCCAGAACGGCCCGAGCATCTTCTACCAGCCGCTCCAAACAGAGGGGAAGAGGCGGCCGAAAGAGCTGGCCGACCCGGTCTGGGGGCGCAAGATCCTCGCGTTCCCCGTCCCGTATCCCACCGTCATGCCGTTGAGCGAGGTCCGGATCGGCGACGCGATCATCGCGAGCGTCCCCGGCGAGCCCTCGATCGAAGTGGGCCGCCAGATCCAAGCTGCGATGGCTCGATCCGGCGCGACGCGCGCGCACGGCATCGACTTCACCGTCGTCGTCGGCCTCGCCCAGGAATACACCGGGTACTACACGACGCCCGAGGAGTATGACAAGCAGTTCTATGAGGGTGGTCACACGGTATTCGGCAAGTGGTCGTCGGATCTCATCATCCAGGCACACGGCGATCTCGCGCGGCGGCTTTTGCTCGGCAAGCCGGACCCGGCGCCGGGCGGGACACTCCCGGGCTCGAATATCGGCCAAGCACCGGTTCTCACGGGGGACGGAGGAGCAGCGGGCAGGATCACTCGACAACCTCAGCTGAGCGTCGAGCGCATGCGCACCGTCTCGGTTCGCTGGAAGGGCGGCGCAAACGGGAGGGATCGGCCGCTCGGCGGTCCGTTCGTCACCCTCGAGCGCAACGTCGAAACCGGCCGGATGGCGACGGCCGCATCACCTTCGCTCCCCGGCACGCGCCCCGCCACCGCAGGCTTCATCGTGCTCCTCGGCATCGCCGGCGGAGCGAGCACCTTGATGCGGCGACGCCCGCGGACGGCGAGCGCCGCCGCCGCACTCGTCATCGGAACCTTGATCTTCCTTGGCCTGCCGGGACCGTTGGGGCGCGCGTCGACGACGGGCGCGTGGCGCGCCGTGACGACCGATCTCAACCCCGGATTCGAATGGCGCTTCGATGGAGCCTCGTCGACATACAGCGCGGTCTTCGACGTTCCTGCCGACTTCCCGACGGGCACGTACCGCTTCAAGATCACGAGCGCGCGCTACACGCTCGTTTCTCACTCATTCGCTATCGCCGATTCGAGCCGGCTGTCGATCCTCGGCGTAACCGCGCGGCGCAGCGGCGGTGCCACGGTGCTCCGGTTCTTCACGGCCAATCCGTCGCCGGATCCAAACGTCAATCTCTGGGACCGGGCTCGCTCACCGGACGGCGGCGCCATCCTGTTCACTCACGACGGCGCGCATGGTCGAGCCACCTTCGATGCTGCGACGCACGCTTGGATCGCGCGCATGCCGGGGGATGCGACCTCGGGAACCATCCGCGTGCCACAGCACGGCTTCACCGACCGGTGGGGCAACACGTCCGGCCCCGCGGTCGGTCTGCGGTTGGGGCGGGTTGCATCCCAGCATTGGCCGCCGGTGATGCCTGTCGGAGGTTTCTGCGTGCCCGGTCCGTTCGGTCAAGGGTGCTTCTGGCCGCAAAAGGTGTATCCGTGGCCGCCGGGTTCGTATCCCCCGGGAAAACGGTGAACGGTCGATAACCGAACGCACTCTAGGAAAGATTAGGCTTGACTTATATAAGCGTGACGTGATATAAGGTAGGACATGCACGCGTTCGATGTTCTCGGAGATCCCGTCAGGCGGCGGCTGCTCGAGCTGCTCGCAGACGGCGAGCGGCCGGCGGGGGAGATCACCGCGATCGTCCAGGCGGAGTTCGGGGTGTCTCAGCCGGCCGTATCCCAGCATCTGCGCGTGCTCCGCGAAAGCGGCTTCACAAGCGTGCGGCCCGTCGGCGCCCGGCGTCTGTACGCGATCGACTCGGCCCCGTTGCAGGAAGTAGATGAGTGGCTGGAACGCTTCCGCCGCGCATGGGACGAGAGGACCAGCGAGACGCCGCCTCGGAAAATCACGATCGTGTGCCCGTATCCTCGCGTACCATTGAGGCGCTTACCCATGAGTGAGGAAGCGATGACGAAGCCGGAGTACGTCCGGCAGTGGTGGGGGCCGCGCGGCTCGTCGCTGAGCTCGTGCGAGATCGACCTCCGCGTCGGCGGGGAGTGGCGGTACGTGAACAAGATGCCCGATGGGTCCGAGCACCCCTTCCGCGGCGTCTACCGCGAGATCAAGCCCGTCGAGCGGCTGTCGTACACGTGGATCTACGACGTCGCGCCGTTCAACCAGCACGTGGCGATCGAGACGGTGGAGCTCGAGGAGCG
>VAYV01000166.1 GCA_005883175.1 Actinomycetota bacterium | reverse complement strand
TCAGTGGAACGGTCATCCGGGATGGACAGCCTGCGGGAAGCGTGTACGTCCGGCTCGTGGGGCCTTCGGGCGAGTTCGTTGCCGAGGAGTACACCCAGGACGACGGCGTTTTTTCATTCCACGTTGCGGCCGGGACGTGGATGATCGAGGCCCGCGCGGCAGGCGCCGAGACGGCGAAGCAGGCGGTTGAAGTCTCGTCCGGCGAGAAGACGATCACCGTCGAGCTGCAGCCCGCCTAAGCGCTCTTCGCGAACCGCCGCCAGCACGGCGTGTGCCAGTGCCGGCGGCCTTCCTCGTCGTCCTCCCGCCACGCGACGACGTGGCCTGTCCCTGGGCGGATCTCTTGGTTGCACCCGGGGCACCGGTACATCTTCACGGCGTTGACCGGTTGGACTGCTCGCACGTGCCACCCGAGCGGCGCCGCGATCGTCGGGTCCGGCGAGATCGCGCGCTCTGCGTTTGCAGGCTTGCGGCGCCGCTTGGGACGCGTGCGCCTCGGCGTCACGCCAGCGCGCCGCCGTCGATCACGATCGTCGACCCGGTCACATAGCTGGCCGCCTCGCTCGCCAGCCATACGGCGGCGGCTGCGATCTCCTCCGGCTCGCCCCATCGCTTGATCGGTTGGTTCTGCACGAACGAAGCACTCGTCTCCGGGTCGCTCCAGAACGGACGGTTCAGCTCCGTCTTGACCCACCCCGGGCACAGCGCGTTGACCCGAACGCCCGAGTCGCCCCACTCCATCGCCAGCGTTTTCGTCAGGCCGACGACGGCGTGCTTCGCGGCCGAGTAGTACGACAGCGCGGGCGCGCCGTGCACGCCGGCGACCGAAGACATGTTGATCACGCTGCCGCTGCCGCGCGCGACCATGTGCCGCCCCGCTTCCTGGCAGAACATGAAGACGCTGTCGAGGTTCAGCGCGATCGCTTTGTGCCAGCCGTCGGGCCTGAGGTCGATCAGCGGCGCCATGAACCTCGTTCCGCCGGCGTTGTTCACGAGCGTGTCGATCTTGCCGAAACCATCGAGCGTCTTCGCGACGCACGCACGTACGTCGTCGGGATCGGTCACGTCGGTCGTGATCGCGATCGCGCGCCTGCCCAGCGATTCGATCTTGCCAGCAAGCTGCTCGATATCCGATGTCGAGCGGGCCGCGAGCGCGACGTCCGCGCCGGCTTCGGCGAACGCGGTCGCGATCGCCGCGCCGATGCCGCGCGACGCGCCGGTAACGAGTGCCGACTTGCCTTCGAGGGAGAAGACTTCGAGGCCCATCGCTCAGTACGTGTAGAAGCCGCGCTTGGTCTTGCGGCCGAGGAAGCCGGCGGTGACGAGATGCTCGAGCATCGGCGCGGGCGCGTAGTAGGGGTCGCGGAACTCTTGGTACAGCGTCTGGATGATCTGCAGGGTGACGTCCAACCCGACGATGTCTGCGAGGGCGAACGGTCCCATGGGGTGCCCGCATCCGAGCTTCATCGCAGTGTCGATGTCCTCGGCGGTCGCGTATCCGCTCTCGAGCATCCGTGTCGAGTCGTTGATGTAGGGGAATAGAAGCGCGTTGACGATGAACCCCGCGCGGTCGGGACAAACGACCGGGTGCTTACCGAGCTTGCCGGCGAGCGCGAACACCGCGTCCGCCGTCTCTTCGCTCGTCCGGACGGTCTTGACCACCTCGACGAGCTTCATCACCGGCGCCGGGTTGAAGAAGTGCATCCCGGCGACTTGCTCCGGCCGCTCGGTCGCCGCCGCCAGCGAGATCACCGGCAGCGACGAGGTCGTGCTTGCAAGGATCGCGTGCCCCGGAGCGATCGTGTCGAGCTGGCGGAAGTAGTCGAGCTTGATCTCGAGCTCTTCGGCGATAGCTTCGATCACGATGTCGCAGTCGGAGAACGCGTCGAGCTCCGTCGTGCCGTCGACGAGCGCGGTCGTCGCCTTCATCTGGTCCTCGGTCATCTTGCCGCGCTGCACGGCCTTCGCCAAAGACTTCTCGATCGCGGCCAGCGACTCCGACACGCGTTGCTTGCTGCGCGCGCGCAGCACGACGCTGTACCCGCTCTTGGCCGCAACCTCCGCGATCCCGTTCGCCATCGTTCCCGACCCGAGCACGCCGACCTTGCGGATGTGGGACGCGGCGGTGTCCGGGACGTGGCGCCCATGGCTCCCGGTCTCCTTGACCCGCGATGAGCCCGCCTCTTCGTACTCGTAGAACCCACGCCCCGACTTCCGGCCGAGGAAGCCGGCGGTCACGAGCTGCTTGATCAACGGCGACGGCGCGTACATCGTCTCGCGGAACTGCCGGTACATCGCGTCGAGGATCTCGTACGTCGAATCCAGGCCGATCAGGTCGAGCAGGGCCAGCGGGCCCATCGGGTGCCCGCACTCCATAACCATGCCGGCGTCGATGTCTTCGCGCGACGCGAATCCGCTTTCGAGCATGCGCACCGCGTTGTTCAGGTACGGGAACAGGAGCAGGTTCGCGATGAAACCGGCTCGGTCTTGGCAGATCACCGGCGATTTGCCGACCGACTCCACGAACGCGCGCGCGTCGTTCAGAACGGCCTCGTCGGTCACGACGGTCTTGACCAGCTCGACCAGCCCCATCACGGGGGCGGGATTGAAGAAGTGCACGCCGAGCACCCTGGAAGGGCGTGTCGTCTTGACGGCCATCTCGATGACCGGAAGGGAGGAAGTGTTCGTCGCGATCATGGCGTGCTCGGGCAGCAGCGGATCGAGCGCTTGGAAGGCTTCCTGCTTCAGCTCGAGGTGCTCGGGGATTGCTTCGATGACGATGTCGCATTCCTTGAGGTCGGCGAAGGTCGTCGTGCCCGAGATGCGCGACAGCGTCGCCTCTCGCTCCGCAGCGTCGATCTTGCCCCGCTCGACGGCGCGGTCTACCGATTGGGTGATCCGCGCGAGGCCGGCCGCAACCTGGTCGTCGTCGATCTCACGGAAGATGACTCGGTAGCCGTGGCGCGCGCAAACCTCGCTGATACCAGAGCCCATCGTTCCGCATCCGAGGACGCCGACGGTTTCGATCGCCATAAGCAAGTTCCTCTTGAAGGGTTTTCGCGCGGGAGTATAGCCATGGGCGCAGACGGGCTCGAAACGGAGGTGGATCGGCAGTCCCTGGGCCGCAACGGTACGATCGACGCGATGCGACCCTCCGAAGTCGCGCCCGAAGGGGACCCCTCTGCGACGCCGAAAGGCACGCGCATCCGATCCGCCACGCGCGCGGTCCGCATGCCCGAGCTGCTTCTCGGGATGGGACCGAAACGGTGGCGGCGATTCATCGGCGGCCTGATCCTGGCGCTCGGGGGCGCCGCGGCCGTGACGGCGATCGTGAACTCGATCAACCAGCCGCGGCCCTTCGTGATCGCGGCGCTCGGCTTCCTCGTTCCGATCACAGCAGCGACGTACATCGGCGGCCGGTGGGCGGGCTTGCTGTGCGCGGCGACGTCGTTCGCCTGCCTCGTCTACTTCTACTCGAACCCGGTGCGGGGCTGGGCGTGGCCCCGGCACGTGGAGGACTACGTCGCCCTCGGCGTTTTCCTGATCGTGGCGGCGCTGTTGTCCAATGCGCTTTCGCGCGAGCGTGCCGCGCGCAGCGTGTCGGAGGTCGCGCAGCGCCGTCTAACGTTCCTCGCGACCGCGAACGAGATCATCGCGCGCACGGCCCTGGATCTGGACAAGACCCTGCACGAGCTGGCGAACGTCACCGTTCCGTCGATCGCGGACTTCTGCGTGGTGAACATCGTCAACCACGATCGCATGATCCAGACGATGGCGGTGGCCTCCGGCCCGCCGGTGCGGCCGGCGTTGGCAGAGAACCTGATGCACCAGCCGCGGATCGACCAGTCGAGCGACAATGCGGTTGCCCGGGTCGTCCGCACGGGCAAAGCGATGCTGTTCCGATCCGTCAACGACTCGGTCTTATCGAGCGTCGCCCGAACCAGCGATCACCTCGCGCTGCTGCGTGGTCTGAAGGTGCGCTCGCTCATGATCGTTCCGCTTCCGGCGCGCGGCGGGATCCTCGGCGCGATGACGCTCGGGTCCGTGCGCTCCGGCCGTCGCTATTCCGATGAAGAGCTGACGCTCGCGGGCGACCTCGCGGTGCGCGCCGCGACGGCGCTGGAGAACGTGCGCCTGTACGAAGAGCGCGACCGCGCAGCGCAGGCCTTGCAGCGGAGCTTGCTGCCTTCTCGCTTGCCGGAGATCCCGGGCGCCGAGATCGCCGCGCGCTTCCAGCCTTTCACCGAGGCCGACCTGATCGGGGGCGATTTCTACGACGTGTTCGAGGTCGCGCCGCATTCGTGGGCGCTCGTGATCGGCGACGTGATGGGAAAGGGCTCCGAAGCCGCAGCGCTGACCGGCCTCGCGCGCCACACCATCCGAGCGGCGTCGCTCAGCCTCTCGTCACCCGCGGAGATCCTGGGCGTGTTGAACAAAGCGATCCTGAAGAACGCCGAAGATCGGTACGCAACCGCTACCGTCGTTCGTCTCGACCTGCTGGAAGGTCGCGCGCGCGCCGTCGTCGCGAGCGGCGGCCACCCGTCGCCGATCGTCCTGCGGGCATCGGGAGAAGTCGAAGAGGTCGGTGGGAGCGGCATGCTGCTCGGCGTGTTCGAAGACGCGAAGCGGGCTGATGCGTCGACCGAGCTGATACCGGGGGACGCGCTCGTGCTGTACACGGACGGGCTGCTGGACGAGCGGCAAGCGAGACCCGAGCTGCGGCTGCTGTCGATCGTCTCGGAAGGGCGTGGGCTGAACGCGGTCGAGCTGGCCGACCGCATCGAGACCACGGCGACGAGAGCGGACGTCGTCTACGACGATCGCGCGGTGCTGGTTGTGCGGCTGCTCAAGCAGAAGGCTTCCTAAAGATTCGCGTCGGCACCCCTCCGGCCCCACAATGGAGGCGGTATGGGCGTGAATCACCCGAAAGACGAGCCCTGGCTGTTCCGCACGTATGCCGGGCATACCTCTGCGCGCGCATCGAACGAGCTCTATAAAAAGAACCTCGCCGCCGGTCAGACCGGCCTGAGCGTTGCGTTCGATCTGCCGACGCAGTGCGGCTACGACTCGGACGCGCCGATGGCGTCCGGCGAGGTCGGAAGGGTCGGCGTTCCGATCACGTCGATCGACGACATGCGCGCGCTGTTCGACGGGATCCCACTCGAGCTGATGAATACGTCGATGACGATCAACGCGACGGCGATGTGGCTCCTGGCGTTGTACGTCGCGGTCGCAGACGAGCACAACGTCGATCGCGCGGCGCTGATGGGGACCACGCAGAACGACATCCTGAAGGAGTACCTCTCGCGCGGCACGTACATCTTCCCGCCCGAGCCGTCGATGCGGCTCATCACAGACATGGTGACGTTCTGCGCGAGCGAGGTCCCGAAGTGGAACCCGATGAACGTGTGCTCGTATCACCTGCAGGAGGCCGGCGCCGAACCGCAGCAAGAGATCGCGTACACGCTGGCGAATGCGATCGCGGTTCTCGACGCGACGCGCGCGACCGGCCGCGTGGCCGATGGCGACTTCGAGCGGGTCGTGGGGCGCATCTCGTTCTTCTGCAACGCAGGCGTCCGCTTCATCGAAGAAACGTGCAAGATGCGCGCGTTCACCGAGCTATGGGACCGGATAACGCGCCAGCGCTACGGGGTCCAAGACCCGAAGTTCCGGCGGTTCCGATACGGCGTGCAGGTGAACTCGCTGGGTTTGACGGCGCTGCAGCCGGAGAACAACGTCTACCGGATCCTGCTCGAGGCGCTGGCCGTCACGCTGTCGAAGGATGCACGCGCCCGCGCCGTGCAGCTGCCGGCGTGGAACGAGGCGCTCGGGTTGCCGCGGCCGTGGGATCAGCAGTGGTCGCTGCGGCTGCAGCAGGTGCTGGCCTATGAGACCGACCTTCTCGAGTACGAGGAC
>VAYV01000303.1 GCA_005883175.1 Actinomycetota bacterium | reverse complement strand
AACCGTTCGCCCTGCGGCGGTTCGCATAGGGCACGCTCGAAGGGTCATTCGGAGCTGAGTGTTACGCTCCGCCGCGATGGGTTACGGGACGCTCATCGGCGCCTGATGATGACGCGCGCGAGCGAGGTTTCTCGCGGCATTGCCTCGCGGGCGCGCTCGTACGCGTTCCCCGCGATCGCATTCGTTGTGTGGCGCGTTGCCCAGCTCGTGATCCTGCTCTCTTTCGGTGGGCAATCCGCGTTGAAGCAGACGACCGGTTTCCTTCCGTCATCCCACCCGGGCTTCTTCCTGTGGGACGGCGCGTGGTACCAGCGCATCATGGACGTCGGGTATCGGCCGATCGCGGGCGGTAGCCAACAGCCCGCGAGCTTCTTCCCGTTGTTGCCGTGGACGACGAGGGCCGTGCGCGTCGTGATCCGCTCGGAGCTGGGGGCGGCGATCCTCGTTACAACCGTCGCCTCGTTCGCCGCGGTGGCCCTCATGTACGAGGTGATGCGGCGTTGGAAGGGTGAGTCTGTCGCGCGCTGGGCGATCGTCTTGCTCCTCGCGTTCCCCACCTCGTTCTTCCTGTGGGAGTTCTACACCGAAGCCCTTTTCATCGCGCTGACGGCCGGCGCGTTGCTGGCGATGATGAGGCGAAGGGTCTGGCTGGCGGGCATACTCGGCGGTCTCGCGGCCATGGCGCGGCCTCCCGGCATCTTGGTGATGCTCGTGCTCGCTGTGATGTACCTGGAGCAGCGAAGAGGGATCCACCGGGACGTCCTGTGGCTCGTGCTCTGCGCGTGCGGGATCGGCGTGGTGATGCTCGTGATGAGACAACAGACCGGAAGCGCGCTGGCGTTCACCCGCGGGTCCGAAGCGTGGGGTCGCCATCTCGCGGTTCCGTGGACGCCGGTGACTGCCACGCTGCGCGCGTACCTTCGTGGGGCCGGTCCCGCGCTGCAGGGCTGGTCTGGTTCGACGCTCTCTGTACTCGGCGCGCCGCGCGACGTTGCGGCGACCTACCTGTTCCTTTTCCTTTTCCTTGTGTCCCTTTGGCGGCCCTGGCCGTGGAGCGCGCGCCTTCTGATCCTCACGATGACGCTCGCGCCGATCGCGACCGGCATCGTTCAGAGCATGAGCCGGTACGTGCTGGCAGCGTGGCCCGCGTTCGGTGTGGCCGCCGACCTCCCTGCGACCGTGCGCGAGCGGGTGCTCGGGGGCGTCACTCTCATATTGATCGCGCTGTCGGTCGCGGTCCTTCACGACTGGAGCCACGGGTTCTTCGTCGCGTAAGGCCCGGGCTAGGATGCCGCGCATGGAGCGGACGCCGGGCGACGGTCAGATCAGGTACGCGAAGAGCGGCGACGTCAACGTCGCCTACATGGTGATCGGAAACGCGGATCTCGACGTCGTCATGGTTCCGGGTTTCGTAAGCCACCTTGAAATCGGCGGCGAGCAGCCTCGGGTTCGGCACATGGGCGAACGTCTCGCTTCGTTCGCCCGTCTGACCTTCTCTCGTCGGCTTTTCCGAAGGGGTTCCTCTCTCCATCTTGTTCGCGGCCACCCATCCCGAGCGAGTCGACGCGTTGGTCCTGTACGGGGGGATGGCGCGCACGACCTATTCGGAAGACCATCCATGGGCGCCTGAGAAGGAAGCGCTTTACGAAGCGAATGAGCTTCTCTTGCCCTACTGGGGACAAGGGATCATGCCGGAGATGTTCGCGCCTAATCACGCGGACGATCCTGAGATCAAGAAGTGGTCGGCGCGACTCGAGCGGTACTCGGCGAGCCCTGCGATGGTCGAGAAGATGTTCGAGATGTTCTACGACACCGATGTGCGCGCGTTCCTGCCTTTGGTAAACGTGCCGACGCTGATCCTTCATCGCACGGGCGACCGGATCGTAAACATCCGGGCGGGTCGTTATCTCGCAGAGCACATCCCGGGCGCGCGCCTTGTCGAGCTGCCCGGCACGGACCACGCGGGGTGGGCGGGCGACACCGACGTCCTGATCGACGAGGTTCAGGAATTCCTCACCGGCGTCCGCGGGGAGCCGGATGTCGATCGCGTGCTGGCTACAGTGATGTTCACCGACATCGTCGGATCCACGGGACACGCCGCGGAGATGGGCGACAAACGCTGGCGTGAGATCCTCGACGAGCACGACAAGATCGTTGCGCGCTATGTCGAGCAGTTCCGCGGTCGCTACATCAAGCACACCGGCGACGGCGCCCTCGCGACGTTCGACGGGCCCGGGCGCGCTATTCAGTGTGCGCGCGCATTGAACGCCGCCATCGAGAAGCTCGGGATCCAGATCAGGACCGGCCTGCATGCCGGCGAGGTGGAACTCCGAGGAGAAGACGTCGGCGGGATCGCCGTCCACATCGCTGCACGCGTCTGCTCGCTTGCGGGCGCGCGCGAGGTCCTCGTTTCGAGCACCGTGAAGGATCTCGTGGTCGGCTCCCGAGTCGCCTTCGACGATCGAGGCAGGCACGAGCTGAAGGGTGTCCCCGACGACTGGCACCTCTACGCCGTCGCCGGCTGAAGCCAGGGAGCCATGCGCACGCTGATCATCGCTCTCGCGATCGCTGCCGCGGTCTGGATGATCGCGATCATTGCGCTCGTTATCGCAGGACGGCGCACGCACGCGAAAGAACTGGCGTTGCTCATACCGAACCTCCTTTCGCTGCTCCGCGGATTGATCCACGATCCGCGTGTCGGTCGTTTCGATAAGTTCCTCTTGGTCGTTGCGGTCGCGTGGGTCGCCTCCCCGATCGATCTCATCCCGGAATTCATCCCGGTATTCGGGCCGCTCGACGATGTTGTCGTCGTTGCCTTGATCCTGCGGCGGCTGGTGCGGCACGCGGGCCCCGAGCTCGTCTCCGATCACTGGCGGGGCGACCCCGACCTGATGCGGAAGATATTGAAGCTCGTGCGAGCCGCTTAGCCCTGTTCCGGCGCGAACTTCAGCCGCACGTCGTCCTCGAAGTCCATCAGTGCGTCGCGGCCCTCTGACTCGTACAGCTCCTTCATCTTCCGGTAGCCGTCCGCGCGCACCTCGGCCCACTCGCGAGCGAACGCGCCCGAGTTGATCTCTTCGACCGCGGTACGCATCGGCGCTGCCAGGTCGATATCGGCGTAGCGCTGCGCGCGCGACATCGTTCCGTACTGGCTCGTTTGGGAGTGAAGCTTCCATTGACGCGTCGGCCCGATCTCCCGCATCGCGCGGTAGGTCCGCTCGATCTCGCCGGACAGGTAGAACTCGGCCAGAACGGCTTCGAGGGGGATTCCCGCTTCGAGGAGCACCATCGCCGCATCGCTCCACAGCTTCCGCAGGCCTGGGGCGATGGCCTGCTCGACGAAGAGATCGATGAGGGCTTCCTGTCGGAATGTCATCTCAACGCTGCCACGGCGCAGCGCGCCGAGCGCGCGCGCGATCCCGAGGGCGACGGGCCACGCGCTGCCGGTTGCATCTCGCTCCACGCCGACGAATGCGATGAAGCCTGATTCGTCCACGTCTGAATCGCGGACGCCGACGCCGATCATCCGCGGCGCGACCAGGACGACGTCGCTCGTGTCGGGCAGCGTGACCTCGTCGAAGGCGACGGCGTAGCCGCTCGCGAAGCAAACCGCGGCGCCGGGCTTCAGCGTCGGAAGGACGGCTGAGGGGACGGCGTCCCCCATCACCTCGTCGGGGATGA
>VAYV01000302.1 GCA_005883175.1 Actinomycetota bacterium | reverse complement strand
CGGTCACGGAGGCCGCTCGGCGGGTATGATTCAGGTCGAGAGGCTTCCAGGCCGAGGAGATTGAACATGGATGTAGTGACGACCACAGCCACGCCAACGACTGCCACGCCGATCAAGTTGAGCGACTCCGCCGCCGTGAAGGTGAAGGAGCTGCTTGCGCGCGAGGCGCCGGAGACCCAGCTGGCCTTGCGCGTCGCCGTGCAGCCGGGTGGCTGCTCGGGCCTGCGGTACGCGCTGTACTTCGACGACCAGATCAAGGACACCGACCAGGTCCGCGACTTCGGGGGCGTGCGCCTCGTCGTGGACAAGATGAGCGCGCCGTACCTGACGGGCGCGGAGATCGATTACGTCGACTCGCTGCAGCAGTCGGGGTTCACCATCAATAACCCCAACGCACAATCGACCTGCGCGTGCGGAGACTCGTTCCACTAAGGGTCACGCACTGCGCGAAGCTACGAAGGGCGGCCGCCGAGCCGCCCTTCAGCATTTTCTGAGGATCAGCGTTTCCGGATCATGATGAGCTCGGGCCCCGGGGTGTTCGGGACCTCAACCGTTCGCACGGGCGTGAACCCGGCCTTCGTGTAGGCGCGGATAGCGGCGGCGTTCTTTATCTCCGGGTCGATGACGCACTGCGTGACGGACGGGACGGCGAAGACGACGTCTTCGACGAAGCGGTTGATGACCTCGGTGCCGATGCCTTTGTTGACGAGGTCGGGTTCGCCGATGAAGAGGTCGATGCCGGCGCCCTGCTCTTGGATGAGCGCTGCATAGTCCGGCCAGTCGCTCAATAAGTACATCTGGATGTATCCGATCGAGCGGCCGTCCATCTCGATGATGTAACGGTGCTCCTTGTCGTCGTGGTCGGGCCCGTAGTTCTTGGCGACGACGTCGAGCGTCGGCTCCGAATCGTCATCCTCGTACCACCACTGCATGACGTGCGGTTCGTTACGCCAACGATGTAGATCAGAAACATCGCGTGCTTCGACGGGTCGAAAAGTGATCGTCATGCGGCGTCCACCTTAAGTCCATTTTTCGAGCAGCCTCAGGACGACTCCGCGTTAGGACTTGGGTCCTTTTCTCGTCGGTGTTGTCCAAGGTGCGGTTTCCGTTCCACGCCGTGAGAGTAGCGTTACTAACGAGCTATCCGAGCGGACGCGTGGAGGGGAGCATCTTGCGAGCGCGCGTTACGACGAGCTTCTTGAGCATCCTTCTCGTCCTCGCCGTCGGCGCATGTACGGGTGGATCGATCTCGCCGGCACTCCATGTGGGTCCGGCCAAACCTCTCCCAAGAGAGACGCACGACGGTATGCCTGCGGTATTCGTCTCAGTCGATCAGGACTGTTCAAACACCTCCGCGTGCTCGAGTGCGCTTGGCCTCTACTCCGCGAGAGATGGTGGCCTTGTTCGAAGACTGGCGTCGACTCCGATCGTTCACGGGATATCCACGGTTGTGTACCCGGTTGGGATCAGCTCTGTGTCCCGCGCGCCAACTGGAGACGTTTGGTTCGTACTGACGGAGCCATTTTGTCAGAGCGAGATCTACCGCATCGATGCACGGACTGGTCACATTTCTCTTGTGGTGAAGCGTTGCGGCTTGCGCGCGGGCCCACAGGCAGAGAGTCCTGATGGGCGCTTCCTTGCATACATCCTGGCATCTCCGGATCCCTGCGATAGCGGAAGCGCTCTTGTCATCAGAGATCTTCGCTCGGGCAGCGAACGAGAAGTCCTACCTTTAGGTTCTCACGGTCTACCGCCGCGCGCGCCCAAACCTCGTTTGCCTGAAAAACCTCCACCTACGTTCGACCCGGAGTACCCCTACGGCCACGGCGAATTTCCGTGCGAGCCGCACCCAACGTCTCCGGGATTCGAGGGCGCTCTCGTGTGGAGCCTTGATTCCAGGCAAGTTGTAGTTGGTCATCACGACGGATCGAGCCGAGCAGACTGTTTTGGTTGCGAAGGACCAAACTGCCGGCGGTCTCCTTGCGGGGCTGGATGATTGCAAGGTGGGCGGAGGTTTGGAACACGATGAAATCGTCGTTCAGTACTCGGACGACCTACGAACGCAACTCTTCCGGACGGCCTTGCCGAAATGTGCGATCAATTCTCCGGACGTCGCATCGACAGGCCTACATCACGACCTGCTTCTTGTAACGTCGTATTACTTCTGTTCGAAGTCGCCCTGGCCTGGCAAGCCTCCGTTGCATGATGTGGGGCCTGAATACCTGGTGGAGGTCTTAGCGAATGGCCAGCTCCATCCGCTCCATGTATACGCAGCTCCCAACGGCATCCGGTCCCCTCCGGTCTGGTAGGCGAGCTAGGGCGAGGCGATCCAGCCAGATTGCTAGCCTTTATGGATGATCGTTGGGCGCGTTAGGGAACTCTGGTTGTACCCGGTGAAGTCCTTCCTGGGTCAGCGTCGCGACACGTTGACCGTTCTTCCTGAGGGGGTTCCCGGTGATCGAGAGTTTGCGTTGGCGGACGCCGGGACGGGTCGTGTTCTTAGCGCAAAACGCGTGCACCAGCTTGTATCCGGCCGAACCGAAGGCGACGAGATGGTGCTGCCCGATGGACGGCGCGTCTCGCCCCGCGACGACGATGCAGCTGAGATCCTCTCATCGTGGTTGGGGAGAGAGGTGCGCATCGTGCGCGCGCTCGGCGGCGACGAGAGATCAGAGATGGAAGGCGAGGAAGATTCCATCTTCCGAGGTC
>VAYV01000300.1 GCA_005883175.1 Actinomycetota bacterium | reverse complement strand
GCGTGTGCGCGGCGTTGCTACGCCCGTTCACACGGGCCGCACCACACACGTCTGGGACGTCGACGTGACGTCCGTCGAAACGGGCAAGCGGGTCGCAGCCGGGCGGGTCACGCTCGCGGTACGCGAACGCCGCGTGTAACCGGCCTCTTAGGCCGCGCTTTCCATCGACTCGTCGTAGCCGCCGCTGCGCGCCAGGCCGTTCATCTTCGCGCGGTGGAAGAACGCGTTTTGGCCGGCCTCGAAGTTGGACGGGTCGCCCTTCCACGCGTTGAGCGCTGCCGCTTGCAGCGCGCGCCCGTACGAGAACGAGAGCTCCCACGGATGGGGGCCGAGCTTGTTCATCTCGCTCAGGCGAGCGGTTGCGTCTTCGTCGGACATGCCGCCGCTCAAGAACACGATCCCCGGGACCGCCGCAGGCACAGTCCGGCGGAGCGCCGAGATGGTCTGCTCCGCGATGGTCCGGTGATCGACCTGCGTCGGGCAATTCTTTCCCGGGACGATCATGTTGGGCTTCAGCAACATGCCCTCGAGCTCGACGCGTTGCGCGTGCAGCGCGTCGAACACCTGCTCCAACGTTTCGATCGTCACCGAGTAGCATCGCTCGATCGTGTGATCGCGATCCATCAAGACTTCCGGCTCGACGATCGGCACGAGACCTTCTTCCTGGCACAGCGCGGCGTACCGCGCGAGCGCGTGCGCGTTCACATCGAGGCAGTAGGTGCTCGGGATCGTGTCGCCGATGATGTCGATCACGGCGCGCCACTTCGTGAAGCGCGCGCCCATCTCTCGATACTCGACGAGCCGCGCGCGCAAACCGTCGAGCCCCTCGGTCGCCTTCTCTTCGGGTGAGAACGCGAGCTGCACAGCACCCTTGTCGACCTTGATCCCCGGGATGACGCCGCGCTTGGCGAGCACTTCCGCGAACGGTGTTCCGTCGGTAAGACCCTGACGGATCGTCTCGTCGTACATGATGACGCCGCTGATGTAGGCCTCGGCGCCGGGCGCAGTGAACAGAAGCTCTCGGTACGCGCGCCGGTTTTCTTCGGTCGACTCGATGTTGATCGAATCGAAGCGCTTCTTGATCGTGCCCGAGCTCTCGTCTGCCGCGAGGATCCCCCTCCCGGGGGCGACGAGCTCGCGTGCCGTCTGCCGCAACTGCTCCGAGTAGCTCATCCCGATCCACTCCTCACTTGCGAACGCGTCCGAGTATCGGCGCGCTCATCGTAGTCAAGCGGCGTTCGGTGGGGAAAGTTCCGTCAGGGACACGCCGCCGAGTGCCAGGCAGGGTTGAGGGACGGCTCGAGTGGGGGCACGCGCCAGGCTCCCGCGCCGGCCCAGACCACGGTATCCAGGGTCTGCATCGAGTGGTCGGCGCGTTGCGGCGCGTTCAGGAGGACGTCCCGGATATGCGCGCGCACAGAGGGATCGCCGAGCAGCCCTCCGTGGAAGGCCGTCACAACTGTTACGCGCGTCGCCGGCTCGCCTTCTTCCCGGGCGGCGACCGCGTCGGCGAGTGGCAGGAACTCGACCCGGGCAACCGGTCCGGTGAAGCACGCGTCGTGGAACGCGGAGGGTTGATCGACAACGTCTCGAACGATCGGCGCGTCTGCTTCGAAATGCAGGGGTGAGACGGCGCTCATGACCGAAGCGAGTCCGCGAAGCCCCCACCCGGCGGCGACACCCCACCCGTCTCGACCGCGGGGCGGGTAGTACACGGATCCCGGCGCGAGGATCGGACTGAGGACGATCAAACGATCGACGGGCGCCGAAGGGTCGGCCTCGAGATATCGCTCTGCGATCAGCGATCCTTCGCTCTCAGCGATGATCGAAACGGGAAGCTCGGTCGCGTCATTGAGCGCGCGCACTTGCTGATCCATCCTTGCGATCAGGACGTTCATCGGCGAGGCGGTGTCCACGGGCTTGTACGGCAAGGGGCCTCCCGTCGTCGAGGAGCCCGCGTACGAGAACCGTCGCGTCAGGAAACCGCGCCCGAAGTCGTACGTGCGACCGCCGGCGTAGCTGCCGCCGAATCCCTTGACGATCAGCACCGGTCTTCCGGTCGTCGTGTTGTCGGGAAGCGGCTTCGTGTCCGTCGCGCGCGGCGCTTTCGCCGCGAAGCCGACCGCCGATCCCCACGGTCGCGCGCCACGCGTAGGCGTTGAACAAGCCGACGGCGCCCGCGACCAGAACGCCGGCCGGCCGTGTCGACAGCGTCATGAGCGCGCCGCCGATCGAAAGGACCAAGAACGACAAGAGGACGAGGCCGAACACGCGCATCGGCGGCCGGCGCAGCCAGCTCGACACGGAAGCGTGATCGATCAGAACGGCGATGATGAGGAACGGCGGGATCGCGGCGAAGAAGAACCACGATACCGGTATCACCGCTTCAGCGAACATGATGATCGCCCACGGTCCGAGCACGACGGCCGCACCGAGCGTGAAGAGGATCCCGCGTGCGATCGATGCGCGCGCGGCGGGTTTCGGTTGATCCTCGGGCCACGCTTCGCGCACGAAGAGGCCGATCAGGACGCCGCGTATGACGATCGCAACGGTCAGCTCGACGATGAACAAGCTCCACGACCGGTGGTACACGAGCAGCCAGCGGAGATCGTGGAACACGCCGAACGGTCCGAGGGCCGACGCCTGGGGAGCCAGCGCGCGCGCAGACGGCGCGAAGACGTCGATGAGGACGGCCTCGATCATGGGCAGCCCCGCCGCAAGGGCCGCGAGCCGCCACCCGGTCCAGCGCCCGCGCTTCACCATCATCGGTTTAACGAAATCATGTACCTAAGTGATACCCGCTGTCTCCCCCTTCCTCTTTTGGCACCGCTGCGGCCGCGACCCCTACAATCGCGCAGGTAATCGGGAGCGCAGGGGGTTCGGATGTCGGTCATCAAGACCATCGATCTGGTAGGCGTGTCGACGCAGTCGTGGCGCGAAGCGGCC
>VAYV01000299.1 GCA_005883175.1 Actinomycetota bacterium | reverse complement strand
CTGCCCGGTTCGACTGACCACTCTGATCTCGTCCACGCTCTTCATCTCGGTCGACGTTGTGCCGCCCCAGTCGCCCCGGCCGTGCGAGATGCGCATCGCGCCGAGGTGAACCGCGGCGCCGTGCACGGTGCCGACGATGTCGTATACGCCGTCGCCCACCGGCGCCCTCACGACGACGAAGAGCCACGACGGCTTGCCCTGGTACGTGAAGGCCTCGCCGCCGGCAAGGTGGTCGGTCGTTTTCAGCGCCGCCGCCGCGGTGAACGTCATGAACCGGCGCGCGCGATGCTGTGGCCGCTCGCGTCGCAACCGTGCGAGCACGCGGTCTTCGAACCCGGCGGGCGGTTCGTGCTGCGGCGCCAGGGTGAGCAGGCCATCGGCCGCGCGCGACAGCGCGGCCAGCTCGCTCGAGCAGTCGGCACAGCTCGTCAGGTGGTCCAGCGCGCGCCCCCGCTCCTCACCGCCGAGGATGCCGAGGGCCAGCTCGGGAAGCAGCTCCTTGGTTTCCTTACAACTCTCGTTCATCGTCCTCCATCTGCAACGAACTTCGAAGCTTGATCATCGCGGCGCGGATCCTCGTCTTCGCCGTGCCCAGCGGAATGTTCTCGCTCTCGCCGATCTCACGCGCCGTCTGGCCGTAGAACGCCGCGAGCACGAGCGCGCGCCGCTGATCCTCCGGCAGCGCGCGCAGCGCATCGTGCAGCCGGTGCGCGTCGTCTCCGACGACCGCGCGCTCCTCGGGTCCGGCCTCCGCCGAAATCCCTTGCAGCGAGACCAACGCCGTCGGATCCACGGGGTCCGCCCGCCGGAGCCGCAGCGCGTCGATCGCCAGGTTGCGCGCGATCGTCAGGAGCCACGTCGCGACCGGCCCGCGCCGCGGGTCGTACGCGCCTGCGTGCCGCCAAGCACGCGCGAGCGTCTCTTGCGCGACGTCCTCGGCCGCGGCCGAGTCGTTCAAGATCGTCATCGCAAGTCCATAGAGACGCCGCTGGAACCGGCGGATGAACGCGACGGCCGCGTCCGATTCGCCGGACGCCAGCCCGGCCAGCAACGCTTCGTCCGAAACTGACCACATCATGGATACGCGCCCCCGGGCGTTCGGGATTGCCCGCCTGTTCTCAGCGTCATCGTAGCGCCGGCCTATCTGCCCGATCGGGCCCGGACAAATAGGATGGCGAAGTCCCGCAATCTTTCGTGGAAGGGTGCTCGTACACCTAGTAGCACGACATACGAGGAGAGAACAGATGTCAGGATCTCGCCGAACTTTCGTCGCCGTAGCTTCCGTCGTTGGACTTGCGCTTGTGCTCGCCGCGTGCGCGAGCAAGACCCCGGGCAGCACCGGGCCGACCGGCTCACCAACATCGTCGGGGTCGACCGGCGGCGTCACCGTGAAGGCGGCTTCCGTCGGCATCTTGGGAACCGCGCTCGTGAACGGCGATGGACGCACGCTCTACATGCTGACCGCCGACCAAGGCGGCAAAGTCACGTGCGCCGCTTCACCCTGCACGGGCCTTTGGCCTCCGCTGCTCGTTCCGGCCGGCAGCAGCCCCGTCGCAGGCAGCGGTGTGACCGCTTCCATGCTCCGTACGGTTAAGACGCCGAGCGGCGCGACGCAGGTGATGTACAACAACTGGCCGCTCTACATGTGGATCGAGCACGACGCCGAGCTCGAGCCAGTCGGGGTACGGGTACTAGGCGCGCGAAGTAAATAGAAGGTTCGCTGTGCGCGCGCTGAGTTTCTTGCAATCCGACGCCGCTGGTCGTCCGTAGTACCCGAAGAGTCCGCGTTCGTACTGGAACCTCAGGGGAGGGAGATCCCGCATGGGCCGACGTCTTGTTTACGCGTGCGCACTGATCGCGATCCTCGGCTTGGTTGCAACGGCGTGCTCGTCGTCCAAGAAGACGCCGGTGGCGACGTCGAGCAGCCCGGCCGCGTCGGCGACCGCGGCTGCGGTCCCGACCGCCACCACGATCACGCTCCCCGTAACGTACGGTTTCTACGACGGCCACATCGACACGATGCTGAGCACCGACGTGTCGAACAAGGCGCAGGCCACCGCGCTGCACATCAACTACTCGGCGGCGATGCTGACGCAGGCCGCGAACAAGTACCCGTCGCTGTACCGCGTTTCCGGTCGAGCAGCCGTCGGCCAGCCGCAGGTGTTCGGCAGCCAGCCCGGCGAGGACGACTACTCGCCGCTGTGGCAAGAGGTCACGGTGAAGTGGAAGGCCGGCGTCACGCCGGTCCTGCTGACGAAGGACGACCAAGTCAAGGAGATGGCGAGCAAGGGCAAGCTCACCATCACGCCGACCCCCATCGTGCTGAACTGCCCCATCGTTCGGGTGAGCTCGTCGAGCACGGTGCCCACGGCCAAGACCATCACGTTGCCGGTCACCTACGGCTACTACGACGGCCACGTCGACACCATGCTGAGCACCGACGTCTCGAACAAGGCACAGGCGACCGCCCTGCACATCAACTACGCGGCGGCGATGCTGACTCGGCCGGCGAAGACGTTCCCTGCCCTGTACCGGGTCTCCGGGACGGCGGCACCCAACCAGCCCCAGGTGTTCGGCTCGGAGCCTGGGGAGGACGACTACTCGCCCCTCTGGCAGGAGATCACCGTTACATGGAAGCCCGGGGTGACGCCGGTCTTGCTTACCAAGGACGACCAGGTCAAGGACTTGGCGAGCAAGGGCATGCTGACCCTGTCGCCGACCCCCATCGTGCTGAACTGCCCCATCGTGAAGGTGGGTTGAGCCCCCGCACCGGCTCAGCCTCGCCGGCGCCGCGGTCCCCGCGGCGCCGGCTCTCTTATCGGTTTGACCAGGAATAGTTAGCAGTGCTAAGTAGTTAGCACAACTGATGACGACGACGACCGTTCAGACCGACACTCAGCTGGCTTCCCGCCTCCGCCTCGCTGTGATGCGCCTGGCGCGCATCCTCCGGCAGAAGGCGCAAGACCAGATCACCCCTTCGCAGCTCTCGGCCCTGGTTTCGGTCGAGCGCGACGGCCCCGTCACCCTCGGCGAGCTGGCCGGTCTCGAGAGCGTCCAGCCCCCGACGATGACGCGGATCGTGGTGGCGTTGGAAGAGCAAGGCCTCGTTCTCCGCGAGGCCGACCCGGCCGACCGGCGTATCGCGCGCGTGCACGTGACGACGGCGGGCCGCAAGCTGCTCGAACGGAATCGCAGCCGGAAGACGGCGTACCTGGCCTCGCGCATGCGCGGGCTGAGCGCCGAGGAGCGCGAGGTGCTCGAGCACGCCGCAGGGCTGCTCGAGCGGATGACGGCGGACGAACGATGAGTCCCCGCATGCGCAAGGCAAGCGACCGGACCTTCAGCTCGCTGAAGATCCGGAACTACAGGCTGTATTTCGTCGGTCAGCTCGTCTCGGTATCGGGGACGTGGATCCAGTGGGTCGCGCAGACCTCTCTGATCGTCTACACGCTGCACAAGGGCGGTGTCGTCCTGGGCATCGCCACCGGCCTTCAGTTCCTGCCGATGTTCGTCGGCGGGATGTGGGGCGGCATCGTCGCGGATCGCTACGACAAGCGGATCACGCTGATCTGGACGCAAGCGCTCCAAGCGGTACTGGCCGCCGTGTTCGGTGCGCTCGTGCTGACTCATGTGATCCAGGTTTGGCAGATCTATCTCCTGGCGTTCCTGTTCGGCCTCGTAACGGTCGTCGACATGCCTGCAAGGCAAGCGTTCGTGAGCGAGATGGTTGGCTCGGCCGAGGTGCCGAATGCCGTGGCGTTGAACAGTGCCATGTTCAACTCCGGACGTCTCGCCGGCCCCGCCCTTGCGGCCATCCTTATCAAGGTGTTCCACGGAACGGGCCCGGCTTTCCTCTTCAACGCAGCCTCGTTCGCCGCGGTCATCATCGCT
>VAYV01000298.1 GCA_005883175.1 Actinomycetota bacterium | reverse complement strand
CCGACGCGCCGTGCGCGAGCAGGAACCCGAAGACTCCCGCCAGGTGGATGAAGACCCACCATCGGTAATCGATCGCGGCCAGCACGGTCGCGCAATATAACAGCCATCCTTGATCGAGGATCGAAAGGGACACTCAGCGCATTCGTTTACGAGATGATCTCGGGGGAGCGCATCTATGGCCAGCATTAACTATGCAGGGCGCGAGGAGGCCGGCCGACTGTTCGTGTAGCACGCGCAAGAGTTGACTTTCGAAGCTGATACCAAGCTCCTCCACGGAGTCGCCGATACCCTGCGGGTCGGCGGCTCCGCCTTTCTTCCGTCCGGGGACGCCGCGCGCGCAGCGTAGGATGCCCGAGATGCCCGACGACAAGGCTTTCATGTCTTTCGCCTTGGAAGAGGCGCACGCTGCATTGGAGCACGACGACGTGCCGATCGGCTGTGTAATAGCGCGCGGCGACGAGGTGCTTGCGCACGCGCACAACGCGCGCGAACGCGACGCAGATCCGACGGCGCACGCGGAGATCCTCGCGCTGCGCGCGGCGTCGAAGGCGATCGGCTCTTGGCGGCTCGATGCGTGCACCGTGTACGTCACCGTCGAGCCGTGCGTGATGTGCGCAGGAGCGATCGTGCTCGCGCGCGCCGAGCGGCTCGTGTACGGCGCGACTGATCCGAAGGCCGGTGCGATCCGATCCCTCTACAACGTCGCCGACGATCCGCGTTTGAACCATCGCGTGAGCGTCACGGCAGGGGTGCTCGAACGCGAGGCGGGCGACCTGTTGCGGGCGTATTTCTCAGCGAAGCGCGCCTGATACCATGCCCCGCGGAGAGGTGCGAGAGTGGCCGAATCGGGGCGCCTCGAAAGCGTCTAGGGGCTTTGCGGTCCCTCGCGGGTTCAAATCCCGCCCTCTCCGCCACGAGAGAACGCGAGGCCCGAACCCGGCCTCGCGTTAGGCGCTTTTCGTTCCGCTCGGCGCTTCGCCGACCACATGCGTAACGGTGATGCCGAACTCTCGCCGGGCCTTGCGCGGGAGATCCTGCCGAAGCCATTTCGACATCCCCGGCGGCAGCGTCGAGATGATGATCTCGTCGGCGGGCCGCTCGCGTAACGCGTCGCGGATCGCATAGAGCGGGTGCTCGTCGGCGACTTCGCCGGTCGCGGTTGCGCCGACCGACCCGAACCAGCGAAGCGCGGCGTCGAGCCGCTCGGTTGCGATCGCGCGCGCTTCACCCTCCGTCCACGCGCCGTGGTGCGGCGGCGTCGCCGGCACGACGATGTGGAATTCGCTCGGCCCTTCTTCGAGCAACGTATACGCCCGGTCGTCGAGGCCGACAAGGGGCGGGCCGCCGCTATGATGCCGCGCGGAGGCGTCGCCTAGCCTGGCCGATGGCGCCGGTTTGGAGTACCGGTTTGCGGGCAACCGCATCGAGGGTTCAAATCCCTCCGCCTCCGCTGCGCGCGACCGGCCGAAGGAGCTTCGCCGACGATGAACGTTGAGCCGCCGCCCGGGCAGAGCACGGGGAAGGAGAGCGTCGCTCGCGACGCTCCACGGATCGGGCCGGGCAGTGCCGCGGACATCGGCCAGATCAACGCGCTCATCGCTCGGGCGCTCGGCGCGGCGACGGGCGGCGGGCCGCCGAACTTCGCTACCACGCTCGGTCGTCACCGGCGCTTGTTCCGTCGCTGGCTCCGGTTCGGCGCTGCACTGATGCCTGGGGGCGTGCTGCCGCGCTCCGAAACAGAGCTGGTGATCCTTCGCGTCGCGCACAACACGGGTTGCGAGTACGAGTGGCGCCACCACGAGCGGCTCGCGCGTGCCATCGGGCTGACTGCGGAGCAGGTGCGCTCCGCGCGGCAGGGCCATGCCGCGCCGGGATGGACCCAGCGACAGCGGCTCGTCCTTCGCGCCGCCGACGAGCTGCACCACGAACGCGTGATCTCGGAATCGCTGTGGATCGAGCTACGACCGTTGCTGAGCGAGGTAGAAGTCATCGAGCTCTGCATGCTGATCGGCCAGTACGAGATGCTGGCGATGACGCTGAACACGTTGCGCGTCGCGCCGGATCGACTCCCCGATGGGCCGCCGCCGCGTTGGGCGCGCGCTCTGCAACGGCTGTTGCCGAGAAGGTCCCCCAAGTGAGACGTCCGTATCGGAACCTCCGCGGAAAACGGATCCTGATCACGGGCGCGGCGTCGGGCATAGGTCGCGCCACCGCGCTGCATGCATCCGCCGAGGGTGCCGAGCTGGTCCTGACCGACATCGACGAGCCGAAGCTGCAGCTCGTCGCGAAGGAGGCCGCCGAAGATGGGGCCGCCGTTCACGTCGCGCGCGCGCTCGACATAGCCGATCACGAAGCCGTCGTCGGATTCGCCGAGGACGTTCACACAGCCTGTGGGAGCATGGATGTGGTCATGAACATCGCCGGGATCTCCACCTGGGGGCCGGTCGAGCAGCTCGAGCACCGACAAATGTGTCCTCGGCTGCGGGGCTGCTCGGCCTGCCGTGGCACGCGCCCTACAGTGCGGCCAAGTTCGGGCTCCGCGGCGTCTCAGAGGTCCTGCGTTTCGATCTCCGCCGTCACGGGATCGGGGTCACGCTGGTGTGTCCCGGGGCCGTCAAGACGCCGTTGGTCGGGACGGTCGAGATCGTTGGCGTCGATCGCGACCATCCCGCCTGGCGCAAGCTCGCGAAGCGGTTCGAGGCACATGCAACCAGCCCCGACGACGTTGCGATGAAGATCATCCAGGCCGTCAAACAGGGTCGCTATCTGGTGTTCACTTCGCGCGATATCCAGCTCGCGTACTGGCTGCAGCGCACGTTCGCGCCCGGCTATGAGCGTGCGATGCGTGTCGCGAACGACCGGCTCGTCGCAGCGGCGACCCGAAGCCGCCGGCGCTGAGCGTTACCCCCGCTGCGCGGCGCGCGGCAAGTCGAAATCGTCTCGCCGGTCTTCGGGGACCAGGTCGAGATACTCCGCATGTTCGGAGATGAAGCGTCTCGTGAACAGGCAGTAGGGCTCGACGAGCAGCCCTTCCGCTCTCGTCTTATCGAGCGCCTGGCGCACCAGCTGTGATGCAAGGCCTTGCCCCCTGAGTCGATCGTCGATGATCGTGTGCATGAACGCGCGCACACCCGGGCCAGTGCGGTACTCGGTGTAGCCGGCCATCTCGTCGTCGACGATGATCGCGAACACGAAGCGCTCGGGGATGTGCCGAACCTCGGTCATCGCGCCTCGACCGCTCGGATCCACGGAGGGGTCGGCGCTTCGACGCGACCAAGCTTCGACGGCACCGGTCCGAACCGATCGTCGTCGTGGTCCTGCCACGCGCGCCATGCCTCGGTGATCTCGTCCAACGTACGCGCGACAAAGTTCCACCACATCTTGACATCGGCGCCGAACGGCTCTCCGCCGATCAACAGCATCCGCGCGTTGCCGGTGCGCTCCTCGATGCGCAGCGTTTGGTGGCCGGCCGGCACCAGTGCCATTGCTCCGAGTTCGACGAGTGCGTCCTGCACTTTCAGCGTCCGATCAACCGGAACGACGGCGTGCTCGAAGGCCGGGTGTAACGGGATCTCGACGCTCCCCTCGAAGGTCATATCCAGGCCGATGGCCGGGTGATCGACGGCGGCTCGTGACGCAACGCCCTCGAAGGAGCCGACGATGATGCGCGCGTGTCCGGTCGGAAGGTCGACGAGCGGCAGGTCCGCATGGTGCTCGAAATGATGAGCCCCGTCGCGGGTCCCGTCGGGCTGGGCGATCCACATCTGCGCGCCCAGAACGCCGCTCGACACAGCCGGCGCTTCGATGCCTTGTTCGGCGTGCGCGATGCCGCGTCCGGCGGTCATGAGGTTGAGCTCGCCGGGACTGATCAGTTGCTCGGTGCCGAGGGAGTCGCTGTGCAGGACGCTTCCGTCGAAGAGCCACGTCGCCGTCGCGAGCCCGATGTGAGGATGTGGTCCGATCTCGATCGGCGGAGGCTCCGCAAGGTCACCGGGATGCATGAGATCGACGAAGCACCACGGCCCGACGGTGCGGCGCTTCTTCGTCGGCAGGACTCGCAGGACGCCTATCCCGCCGACATCGGCGGCGCGACCTTGCTTGACCTCGATCTCGCCGAGACCGGGCTGAGATCCCTCGATCAGCTCTTCGAGCGGGCCGCTCACGGCGCGAGGCTCCGCAGCACGCAGAATTCGTTGTCCTCCGGGTCCCGCATGACGACCCACCGGACGTCGCCCTGGCCGACATCCGCCCGGGTCGCTCCGAGCTGGATCAGCCGCTCGACTTCCTCTTCCTGTGAGCCTAGCGGGCTCACGTCGATGTGCACCCGGTTCTTCACGGTCTTGCTCTCAGGAACGGGGGCGAACACGATCGTCGGCGCCGGCGGCGCGCCACGCATCCGCTCTTTCCACTTCGCGATCAGCTCCGGCGTCCAGCCGTCGGGCATATCCTCCGGGCCGATCTCCACGACTTCGTCGCTCTCTTCGATGATCTTGTAACCGAGCGCCGCGCACCAGAATCCGGCCACGAGCTTTGGATCGTGGCAGTCAAGCACCAACTCGCTGAACCGGCTTGTCATCGGGCAGAGGGCATTATGCCCTCTGCGGCGGATTCAGGACCGGCCGCTCGCGGCGAACCAAGTCGTGCCGTTCGGACCGACGAAGACGATCGGCGCGATACAGGGGTGAGGCAAGCTCAGCCTTGCCTCGATCT
>VAYV01000297.1 GCA_005883175.1 Actinomycetota bacterium | reverse complement strand
TCATCACCGCCGCGTTGAGCATCAGCTGCCGAGCCGCCTCGATCTTCGTCGCCATGTCGGCCAGCTTGAACTGGATCGCCTGGTGCTGGGCGATCGGCTTGCCGAACGTCTGCCGCTCCTGCGCGTATCGGATGGCTTCTTCGAATGCGCGCTGCGCGACGCCGAGCGCGCGCGCAGCCACGTTGACGCGCCCGACTTCGATCGCGGCCATGTTCTGGACGAAGCCCTGGCCCTCTTCCCCGCCGAGCAGGTTTGCCGCCGGGAGCCGGTGATCGTCGAACGCGATCTCGGTCGTCTCGACGCCCTTGTAGCCGAGCTTCTCGATGTTCTTCCCGACGATCACACCTCCCGATTTTTGCGCGCCGGGCTCTTTCTCGACGATGAACATCGACATGCCCTTGTACGGCGGGTCGGTGTCGGCGGTCTTCGTCAGGGTCATCGCGACGCCCGATCGGAGGCCGTTCGTCGCCCACATCTTTTGGCCGTTGATCACGTAGTCGTCGCCGTCGCGGACCGCACGCGTCTTGATCCGCTGGACGTCGGAGCCGGCTTGCGGCTCGGACATCAGGAGGGCCGCGCGCGGGTTGCCGGTCACCATCTGGGGCAGGAACCGCTTCTTCTGCTCATCGGTCCCGAAGGTTTTGATCAGCCACGTCGCCATCGTGTGCGTATTGAGCACCCCCGCCAGCGACATCCAGCCGCGCGACAGCTCGATCATCGTCAGGGCGTACGTGACGAGCGGCATCCCGAGACCGCCGTACTCCTCGGGAACCATCATCCCGAAGAGGCCCATCTCTTTCATCTGCTCGACGATCTTCTCCGGGAACTCGTCCGCGTGCTCCATGTCGTCGGCCACGGGGATGACCTCGCGCTCGACGAACTCGCGGACTGCGTCCACGATCATCTTCTGGTCTTCGGTCAGGTCGTACGCCATCTTCAGCCACCCACCTCGTAGAGAGAGTCGCCGCCGAACACGAACGGCTCCTCGGGTTGATACGCGTCGGCCATCTCGTTCCAACGCTCGAAACGCGGATCGCTGTCGTGCGCATGGTGGCCGGAAGCATCCTTGAACTGCGCGAGCACGAGGTACTGCTTCGCACCGCCGGCGTCGACGGTGGAGATCTCGAGCGGCGAGAGCGACGCGCGCAGCAGCGTCCCCTTCTGATGGAGGTCGCGCCAGATCGGAACCTCGTTCTCTTCGAAGGCGCGCTCGAATGAGTCTGCCTTATCGGCGGCGATGTTCAGCACGATCGAGACGGTGTGGGTCATTCGGTCTTGAGGAAGTCCTCCACACCTTTCTCGCGCTTCATCCCGGCGGCGGCCCCGCGCGCGGCGACCTGCTCGGCCATCTTTCGACTGGCCTCGTCGATCATCTCCTTGCCGAACATGACGGCGCCCTTCCGCTCGACCTCAGTCACGTACTTGTAGTGCTCGAGGATCGCCTCCGCCTTGTCGTACTCCTCCCGCGTCGGCGTGAACACCTCGTTGAGGACCTGGACCTGGTCGGGGTGCAGCGCCCACTTGCCGTCGTAGCCGAGCGCGCGCGCCCGCATCGCAGCCGCTCGGAACCCGTCGAGGTCGCGTATCAGAAGGTACGGACCGTCGATCGACTGCAGATTGCGCGCGCGCGCGGCGATGTTGATGTGCGTGAGCACGTAGTGCCTCGCGGATGTTCTGCAGTCCAAGCGCTGTCTCGATCTGGACCTCGAGACCGAGCTTCTTGGTCAGCCCGGTCGTGTCCTCGATCATCCGCAGGAGGTCGGCCACGAACGTCACATCGTTGGCCGTCTCGACCTTGGGGATCATGAACCCGTCTATCAAGTCACCAACCGCCTCGGCGAGCGTGATGATGTCGCGGTAGGCCCACTTCGTGTAGACGCCGTTGATGCGGACGACCTTCGTTGGCGCCTGGAACGTATTGTTCTTCAGCGCTTCGATGATGTTGTCGCGCGCGGCCTCCTTCTCGAGCGGAGCGACGGAGTCTTCGAGGTCGAAGAAGACCTCATCCGCCGGCAGGCCTGCGGCCTTGGCCAGGAACTTCGGGCTCGAGCCCGGGACCGACAAACACGATCGACGTGCGCGCACGTGCGCCTCCTCGTCTATCCGTCAGACCAGTATCTTCCGGCGCCTCGCACCGGACCAAAATCGCTCCCCTATTCTCCCTTTCGTGGAACTATGCTGTCCAATGCCTCCACAGTGACCTATCCATAACCCAGCGTTATGCTTCTTTGCGATGGACCTCGAGGATCTCGCGGCCGTCAGAGCCGTCGTCGACCAAGGAACCTTCTCCGCGGCCGCCGTCAGCCTCAAGGTGGCCCAGCCGGCGCTGTCGCGACGCATCGCGCGCCTCGAGCGTGAGCTGGGCGGCCTCCTCTTCGACCGGCTCCCCCGCCACGCTGCCCCGACGCCCCTCGGCGATGCGGTCGCGAGCGCGGCAGCGGCGATCCTCAACGAGGTCGAGAGCGCGCGCGCAGACGCGATGGCGATCGCGCGCGGCGCCGCCGGCCGGATCAGGATGAGCAGCCTGGCCGGCGGCATCCCGGCGCTGGCGCGGGGCCTCTCGCTCTTCCAGCAGCGGCATCCGGAGGTCGTCGTCGAGCTGCGCGCGCTCGACGCGGAAGCGGCAGTCCTCGCGCTCCGCGAGCGCCGCGTCGACCTCGCAACGCTGCCGGGGTCGGCCGTGGAACCGGGTCTCCGCTCGAGGAAGCTCGCGCGCTGGCGCGTCGTTCTCGCCGTGCGCCCCGACCACCCGTTCGCGAGCAGGCGCGCGATTCCGATCTCGGCGCTCGAAGATCAGCCGCTTCTCATGCTTGCGCCGGAGTTCATGGTCTCCCGGCACGTCATGGATCTCGCGGAAAGAACCGGCGTGCGGCTCCAGCCCCGTCTCCGCGACGCCAGCCCGGAAGCCGTGCTCTCCCTCGCCCGGCGGGCATGGGGCATCGGTGTGCTCCCAGACTCCGTCCGCATCCCGGCCGAGCTCGTCTCGGTGCCGCTCGCGCGCGCGGGCGCCAGCGCCGAGTTCGACTACGTCATCGCGTGGCTGGCCGACCGCACGCTGCCGGCGGCTGCCGCCGCGCTCGTGCAGACCTTGGTGAAAGAGACGGCGGCGTTCCGCGCCGGTTAAGCGCGCGCCATGTTTTCGGCGGCGGCCGTCTTGCGCACCGCTTCGGCGATCGCCGGCATCACACGCCGGTCGAACACCGAGGGCACGATGTACTCCTCGTCCAACTCTTCGCGCGCGGAGATCTCCGCCAGCGCGCGCGCCGCCGCGATCTCCATCATCGTCGTGAAGCCGCGCGCGCGGCAGTCGAGGAGCCCTCGGAAGAAGCCG
>VAYV01000165.1 GCA_005883175.1 Actinomycetota bacterium | reverse complement strand
CCTTCGTCGAACGCTCCGGATGGACCCCGCCGTCGGAGATGCTCGACGATCCGACCGACGCGCCGGACGAGATCAAAGCGTTCTGGGGGGCCATCGTTGCGTATGTGATCGTGCGGACACGGTTCCTGGACGAATATGCGAAAGACGCGTGGGAAGCCGGTGTGCGTCAGTTCGTGGTACTCGGGGCCGGTCTCGATGCGCGCGCGTTCCGCTTGTCGTGGCCGGACGGTACGCGTGTGTTCGAGCTCGACATGTCCGAGATGATCCGCTTCAAACAGGACGCGCTCGAAGAGAGTCCCGCGAAGCCGCGCTGCGAGCGGATCGTGGTCGAAGCCGACCTGACGGAGGATTGGTTCCCGAGACTCACGGCGTCGGGATTCGACGCAGCCCTTCCGACGGCGTGGATGGCCGAAGGGCTGCTCATCTATTTCACCCCGGAGCAGAATGAGACACTGATGTCCGCGGTGAGCGCAGCGTCGCCGCCCGGCAGCAGGTTCGGGATGACGCTCGCGCGCAAGGGCGGCCTCGAGGTGCCGGATATGCCGCTTGAGGGCGCTGGGCCATCGGGGGAGGTTCGCTCGGTTCCCTCGCTGTGGTTGTCCGAGGCGCCGGACGATGCCGCGGCGTGGCTCCGCGGTCACGGCTGGGACGCCGACGTATTCAGCACACGCGAGCGCGCGGCTGCATACGGACGGCCTCTTCCCCGGGAGTGCACCGGAAGGTGCATTGCGCGCGCTCGTGCGCGCGGTGCGTGTCTAGGGCTTGTAGCCGCCTTCGACCCACGAGCGGAACAACGCGACCTTGTCTTCCGACCAGGCACCACCACCACCGCCCCACGTCGGAGGCATCGAGCCCTCCTCGAGCGTCCTCAACACGTCGGCCGCGTTGTCCGGCTCCTTCATGTAGTCGTAGTCGGAGAGCATCACGCCTTGATCGTTCATGTGATCGATGTCGGTCTCCGTGAACAGCGGCAGGATGTCCTTCTCGAAGCTCACGTCGGCCATGTCGCGTTCCTTTCCCGTCGGCGGCGTTTCAGGGCAACGGTTGCTCGCCGAGCATCGTCGCGATGACGGCAGAGTAGTCCAGGTCCGGCGCTTGAGGCGCGCCGGCAGCGAACCATTCGTGTGCGGCGCGCGCAACGCGAAGCGTCAGGTCGTGCTCGCGCGCGGCTTCCTCGATGAGTCGCAGGTCCTTCTCGCCGAGTGCCTGCGTGAAATTCGCCGGGTAGTGGCCGGACTCGATCCGCTCCCGTTTGCCCTTCACGGTGTTGCCGACCGGCGATTCCTCCAACACGTCGAGCACGACCGTGCGGTCGAGCCCGAATGCGCGCGCCAGCGCAAGCGCCTCCCCGACCGTCGTCATCGCGACGCCGAGCGTGAGGTTCACGACGAGCTTGATCGCAGCGCCCGCGCCGGGACCGCCGACGCGACGGACGCTGCCCAACGTCTCGAGGATCGGCCGGACGCTCGCGAAGACGCTCTCGTCCGCACCGACGAAAACGAGCAGCGTGCCGTCCGTCGCCGCGGGGACGCTTCCCAATACCGGCGCGTCGACAAGCGTCACTCCGGCCGGAAGTTTCGAGGCGATCTCGCGGATCGCCGCCGGGCCGACCGTCGACATCTCGATCAGCCTTTGCCCCGATCGCATCGCATCGGCAGCGCCATCGCGGCCGAACAAGACCTCGGTCAGCGCTTCCGGTGTCGCAAGCATCGTTATCACGACGTCTGCCCTCGTGAGGGCATCTGCTGGAGAAGACGCGGCCGTCGCGCCCTTCTCGATCAGCGGGTTGGCCTTCTCCGGCGATCGGTTCCACGCGGTGAGCTCGTGACCGGCCGAAAGAAGGCGAGCGGCCATCGGCGCGCCCATCTTCCCGAGACCGAGGAACGCGATCCTCGTCATCGATCAGCGGATCCCGGCCTCGATGCGCGCCGCAGTAGGGATCAACAGCTCTTCGCCGCCGATCGGACCGACGAGCTGCAGGCTCGCAGGAAGGTTTGAACCCTTGACCGGGATGGGCTGCGCAGTGCACGGCGTCCCCGCGCCGTTGAAGATCGACGTGTACCGCGTGATATCGATGACGAGCGGCGTCGGGTCGCCGACGATCTCGTCGATCCTCGGTGGGAACATCGGCAACGTCGGCAAGGCGAGCAGCTCAACCTGATCGAAGAGGGAGAGCAGCTTCGCGCGCCACGCGTCCAGCTGTTTGCGGCCATCCTCGAGCATCGGCGCGAACACCGGTGCCAGCTGCAGCAGCTGTTTGATGTCGTCGCCGACGCCGTCGGGATCCTGTTCGGCGAGTGCGTGATCCGTTTCCCACGTCTCGGAGAGGAAGATCGTGGTGAAGGCGCCGTTGCCTTCTTGCCAATCCGGCATGTCGAGCTCCACGACCTCGAACTCGGCCGCGCGCAAGGCGCCGTCGACGGCATGCTCGATCTCGGGAAGCGACGTCGTGCGTACGCGGCCGATCCGTCTTGCAGCCGTTTCGCGCGGTGTGAACCCGGGCTCGAGCAGCTGCATGCCCAGTGTGACTCCGGCGAAGTCGCGCGCGATCGGCCCGACGGTGTCGAAGCTCGGCGCGAGCGGCCAGACGCCGTCGATCGGGATCCGGCCGAACGTGGTCTTCAACCCTGAGACGCCGCAGCACGCCGAAGGTATGCGCACCGAGCCGCCGGTGTCGGACCCGATCGCAACGTCTGCTTCATCGGTCGCGACGGCGACGGCGGAGCCACTCGACGATCCACCGGGTATCAATGCGGCATCGAGCGGGTTCACCGGCGTGCCGAACCACGGGTTGATGCCGAGCGGAAGCACGGCCAGCTCGTGCAGGTTCGTCTTTCCCATGAGGCGCGCGCCGGCTGCTCGGAATCCTTTCAGGCATGCGGCGTCGCGCTCGGCGGGCTTCGCGTTGCGTTCGACCGCGCGCGAACCGGCGGTCGTGGGAACGCCCTCGACGTCGACGAGGTCCTTCACGGCAACGCGAGGGCCCTTGCCCGCCGCGTCGAGTCGCGTGATCCACGTGGACATAGGCAGAACCTACCCCTTCGACACCGGTGCTTGCGAGTGCGACAGCGTTTCTCTTTCGAGCCGCCGGGTAGTGTCCGGCGTATGGACGCTCTCCGGCTGCTCGCCCGCGCGCAGGAATGGACCGGCGCCATCGTCGCTGGTGTGCGCGATGAAGATCTGCAGCGGCCGACGCCGTGTACCGACTGGGACGTTGCGACGCTGCTCGATCACCTGATCGCCGACCTCGATACGTTCAACCGCGTCGCGTCGGACGAGGGCATCGACCTCGTCGCGTCGATCGATCCAACGGCGCCCGAGAACGCGCGGCGAGCGCAACCAGACCCCGGCGATGGGTTCGCGCGCCTCGCGAAGGAGTCGCAGGAGATCTGGGGCCGCCCGGGCGCGCTCGAGCAGACCTACAAGACCTCGCGAAGTGAGGTGCCCGGCAACGCCATCGTGCTGATCGCGTTGGTCGACACGGTCGTGCACGGCTGGGACCTTGCGAAAGCCACCGGCCAGGACGCCGAGATGCCGCTCGACGTCGCGGAGGCTGCTCTCGCGTTCACCACGAAGGCGATGAAGGACCGGCGTATCGGGTTCGGCGATCCGGTGCCCGTTCCGGACGACGCCTCAGTGACGGACCGGCTCGTCGGCTGGCTCGGCCGCAATCCCTGAAAGCTTCGCACCCGCGAGCGCGCGCAAGTCTTCGGACCTGATCTTCTGGTTCCCGGTGAGCGACAGCTCCTCTTCGTCGACGAAGATCACGCGTCGCGGGATCTTGTAGGACGCGAGCCGGCCGCGAAGGAAACGTCGCACGTCCTTTTCGTCGACCCGCGCGCCGTCTTGCGGAACGGCGACCACGACGACCATCTGCCCGAGCGTGTCGTGCGGAATGCCGATCGCGCCCGCCGCTTTGAGGCCGGGGTGGTGTAGGAGCTCCGTCTCGATCTCGATCGGCGAAACGTTCGCGCCGCCGGTCTTGATCATGTCGCTCGTACGACCGGTCCAGTGCAGGAAACCGTCGGGATCGACGAAGCCGGCGTCGCCGGTGTGGAAGAACCCATCGTCGTCGATCGTCTCTTCGCGAGGCACCTTCACGTAATGCTTCATGAGGGTCGCACCGGCGACCGCTATCTCGCCTTCCTCGCCGGCGGCGAGCGAGGCCCCACTTTTCGGATCGACGATCTTGATCTCGTTCCCCGGCAGCAACTTGCCTTGCGCGCGATCGCGGATCGACGGCGCCGCGTCGGACGGAACCGACGTGACGATCGTGAATGTCTCGGTGAGGCCGTAGGCCGCGCGCGGGCTCCACGCGTTCTCGGCCACGTGCACACTGGGATGGCGACCGAACGGGCTGAACGATTCGATGTGGCGCATCGCGGAGAGATCGGCGCGCGGCCACTCGGGCGACGCCTCCAATTCCGCCAACTGGTGCGGCCACGCGTGCGGTGTCGTGACCCGTTCCTCTTCGAGCAGCCTCACGGCGGCGTTCGGCTCGAACATCTCTTGCAAGACGAGACAGCCCCCGGCTGCGAGCGTCGCGCCCATCACCATGGCGAAGCCGGCCGTCCAAAAGAATGGGAAGGCACTCCAGGCGCGAATGTCTTCATCGAGACAGAGGTGCTTCACGAATCTCCTGCTTTGGATACACGGAGGGCGGTGCGCGCTCAACACACCTTTTGGAACGGCCGTGGTGCCGGACGTGTAGATGATGACGGCGTCGTCGTCCGGCGAGATCTCTCGTTCTCTCTTGCGCAGGTCTTCCGGCTCTATCCGTCTCCCCGTCTCGATGAATCCATCCCACGTCTCGATGTTCCTATGGAGCCCATCGAGCGCCGTGACTCGTTTCAGTGAAGGAGTTGCCAGATCGGTCAAGGTTTCGACGTAGGGGTGACCCGCGAGCTGTGTCTGCGTTATCAAGGTTCCGGCGTCGGAGTGGTTCAGCACGTACTCCAGCTCTCGCGCCTCGAGGTACGTGTTCACCGGAACGAAGACGCCGCCGGCGCGCGCAACGCCGAAGGCCGCCGCGACCCATTCCGGACGGTTGCCCATCAGCAGCGCGACGCGATCTCCGTGCGCGAGACCGCCGGCGAGGAGTGCGCGCGCGACGCGCGAGGCCTGCTCGTCAAGGTCTGCATAGGTCCATGAGATGCGCGTATCAGCGTCGTAGAAGACGATCGCTTCACGCGCCCCGTGGCGAACGGCGGCGTCTCGCAAGAATGCGCCGAGCGTGTTCGGGCCGACGTCGTTCTCCGTCGAAAGCGGCGGACCTCGGAAGGTGGTCACGTCCGGCTGCTCGATCTATGGCTGCGGGAGCTGGACCTCGACGGGACCTTTCGCGAGAACGGCGCCGTCTTGGTTCGTCATCACGACCTCGAGGACGACCAGATGCGCGCCCAGTGTCCGGTCCTCGCGCTTGTCGACGACCTCGGCGTCGAGGATCGACGCGTCGTCGGTGAACGGCGGGAAGCGATACTGGATCTGGGAGTGGCGGACGAACCCGTGATCGCCGGCCCAGTGCGCTGCGTAGTCCAGCACCCATGCGCCCATCGAGGCGCCGTATCCGTAGCCGCGGGGCAGCCCGATCACCTTCGCGAACTCTTGGTCGGTATGGCCGCGCGACGGTCCGTGATACAGGCCGTCGGCGAGCGCGGGGTCTTCCTCTGCGGCATCCAGGTCGCGCGACATCTCCGGCAGCCAGCCGGCTTCTTCGATGTGCCGGTCCTCGTCGTGCGTCGTCGCTCCCCACACGGTCATCGTGAACGCACGCCACTCGGTCGTGAAGCTCGCGATCGTGTGCGGCCCGATCGGCCGTGTCGGAAGCTTCGTGCCGACGGCGACGTCGTCCCACGTCATGCGGCGCGCGCGAGTGCCCGACCGGATCCACGCGATGCGTTTCGCGTCGAGGTCGGCGAGGCGCTCCGGCGTCCACGTCGGGACCGGCGCGGTCTGCTCGAAGAAGCCGCGCGCGCGCGCCTCCTCGGCGAGGTACCGCACGGCGGTCGACCGCTGCGTGCCGATCGCTTCACCGCGCTGGTTCGAATACAGCGTGTCGCCGCGGCTGAACATCGTCGGGCCGGCGAACTTCGTGTCCGACACCTTGTAGTCGACGAACCGGCGCTCCATCGAGACGTGGTCGCCCGGGAAGATCCTCGGTCCGTAGAACCACCACTCGTCGCCGCCGAAGATCATGTGCGAGCCGGGGATCTCGCCGACGATCGCCGGCGTCGCGCCGTGGCCGACGTCCTGGCACACCGTGAAGGACTGCGGGGCGACGATGCGTCCGAACGGGCTGCTCGCCGCGATCGATTCTTCATAATGCAACGGGTTGGGGTACTGCATCGCTTGTGCCCAACGGCGGATGTCGTTGGTCGCGACCGGTTCCTTCTGCTGCCCGCCCCCGACGGGCTTGCCGACGTACCGGTCGACGTCGGTGGTGTCGAGGGTGACGGACCGCTCCTTGGTGGTGGCCACGGGCTCCTCCTGGTGATTACCTGACGCGCGCGTCAGGACCATAACATCGGGGCGTGCTTTTTCTCCACGAGACCCACCGGGTCGCCGGCCAGCGCGCCGACGAGTTCGAAGCGGCCTGGCGAGGGCAGCTCGACGCGCTGGCCAAGGGCGATGACGCGCGGCTGCTGTGGTTCTTCCACCAAGCGCACGGCACCGGACTCTCGTACGTCGTCGTCACGATCACGGCGGTGCGCGACGGCGCCTCGTTCGAGCGGCATCTGGAGCGCCTCGAACGCGGGGACCTGCGCGACTGGTCGAGAGGTCTCGAAGGCATGCGGCACGACTGCTCCTCGAAAGTGCTCGCGCCGGTCGAATGGTCTGCGCTGCAAGAGGTTTCGTTCGATGCCGTCCCGACGGACGGATACGAAAAGCCGCTCGCGCTGTATATGGAGGACACCGTGCTGCCGCGAACCGGCAGGTTAGATGACTACCTGAACGCGGCGAGCACGCTGTACGCGCGCGACACGATCGGCAAGCGCATGGCGGAAGGAACGTCCCTGCTGGATCTCCGTGGATGCTTCCGCACGATCGCCGGGCCGCACGCGGGGCGCGAAGTGATCTTGTGGCAGCGTATGGAGCGGCCCGAGCTTCTGCAGCCGTTGCTCACGCGTGAGGTGCCGGCGGAGCGACGCGGGCCGGGGACGTGGATGAACGACGCACTCGAGTTCCGCGACCAATGGGAGAGTCGCTTGCTGCGCACGACGGCTTGGTCGCCGCTGGACTAGCGCACATGAACCTGGGAGATTACGTTCGCAGCGCTCGGCGATGCAATCGATCACGTCTCGTCCGCACTTGTTGGCGCCGGCGTCGCGCCGGGAGATCGGGTAGCTCTTGTTGCCTCGTCGGGCCTGCTTGCCACCGCCACCGTTCTCGCGTGCGCGCGCATCGGCGCCGCGGCCGCACCGATGAGCGCGCGTGCAACCTCGAACGAGATCGAGGTGATGGCGCGCGCGGCGGATTGTGGAGAGGTGGCGGTCGCCGAACGAGACGTGGCCGTCCGCGTTCTCGAAGCGACTGGGGCGAAGCCGTTGAGCGAGGAGATCCTCGACGGTAGAAGCGAGACGTCTCGGCGCACACGGGTTGCGGAAGAGGACGACTGCATCGTTCTGTTCACGAGCGGGACCACCGGCGCTCCGAAGCCCGTGCCCTTCTCGCACGGGATCCTCGGAGGCCGCGTGAAGGCATTCGCACCGACGCCCGATCCGGCCGGACCCACCCTCGTCTCCATCTCGTGCGTGCCGTTCCATCACGTCGCCGGTCTCGTCGGCGTCTTCGTTGGTCTTGCCGGCGGAAACACGGTCGTCCTCCAGCGTCGCTTCGACCCCGGCGCATGGCTCACTCTGGCTGAAAGGCGTCACATCCAGCGCGTCTTCCTGGTACCGACGATGCTGCATCGGATCATCGATCATCCCGACGCAGCGCGCGCCGACCTCTCTTCTGTTCAGCTCGTCACGTACGGCGCCGCGCCGGCGACGCCCGAGCTGATCGCGCGCGCCAAGAAGCTGATGCCCGGCGCCGCCTTCATGCAGGTTTTCGGCCAGACGGAAACGCTCGGCGGCGTCGTCGCGCTCGGGCCGGGTGACGAAGCCGCCGCCGAGAAGGGATCGGTTGGGAGACCGATGGCCGGCGTCGAGGTGCGCGTCGTCGATCCTGCGACTGGTGTGGATGTGCCCGACGGTGAGGTCGGGGAGTTCTGGGCGCGCGCGCCTCACACCGCGACCCCGGGATGGATACGCAGCGGCGACCTGGTGCGCCGGGATGCTGAGGGCTACATCTACGTCGCCGGCCGGATGTCGGACGTGATCAACCGCGGCGGGGAGAAGATAGATCCCGCGGAGGTGGAAGCGGTGTTGTGGGCGCACGAAGACGTCACAGACGTTGCGGTCGCCGGCTTCCCCGACGCTGATCTCGGTGAGAACGTCGGTGCCGTTATCGTTGCGCGCCGGCCTGTCGACCCGAAGGAGCTGCGCGACTGGGCGCGTGCGCGACTCGCTTCACACAAGGTGCCCGCGCGCATCGTGTTCGTGGACGAGCTGCCTTTGACGGAGCTCGGCAAAGTCTCGCGTCGAGACCTGGGCGCGCTGATCACCCAAGGATGATCCAGGAGCGCGCGAGCGGCCTGTCATCCATGTGGCTCATCGTGGTATTCATGACGTTGTTGGAGAGAAGTATCCCTCAGCGGCGTCGCCGTCAGCACCGCCGATCGCTGCGTTATCGTCGGCATCGACCGTGAGAAGGGTTGCCGGAGCCGCGCTTGAAAGCGTCTTCGACGGGGATACGAACCCGCCGGGGGGTGGTCTGCACCATTGCGCGAGGGCTGCTCGACCGGCAACGATGCGGGTGGGACGTCTGAGGGGGGAGCCTCATGTACAAGTCGATCGTCGTGGGGATAGACGGGTCGGGCACCGCGCGCGCAGCGATGCTGAAGGCGGCGGACCTCGCGAAGCTGACGGGCGCGCGCGTCCACATCGTCACTGCGTCGGCGAGGGGGTATCTGGCCGACCTCGTCGCGATCGAGCCGATGGCGGCGGGGGCCATCGATGCGCTGCGGACCGCGGAGGCGGATGTTGCATCCGCATCGGAACGGCTGCTCGAGCGCGCGGCTGAGGAAGTGCGCGGCTTCGGCGTCG
>VAYV01000164.1:17053-20337 GCA_005883175.1 Actinomycetota bacterium | reverse complement strand
TCCGCGGCGGACCGGTCTGTTCCGCCGGATGAAGCCGCTCGTGCACGGATTCCAGCCAGCGCCCCACCCGGCCCCCGAGCTGTCGCGAAAGGGCGCCCGGTCCGGCGAGGATCGCCGTGACATACGGCGCGCCATTTGGCTCTTCGGTCAGCTCGAGGTCGTCGACCGTGCCGGCCATGCGTCCGTCTTTGTCGACGATCTGTCGGTCGAGCAGGTTCAACGCTGCATCGATCTCATCGGGAGCTGGCTTGTTCACGACGTCCATCTCACTGCCCTGCCTTGGTTACGATCATCAGCGGGATCGTTGCGACTGCGACGACGAGCAAGAGGACGAGATACGCGAACGCGATTGCGTTCAATGGAGGTGAGTTGGTCTTGTCTCCCATGTAGTCGGGGTCATTCGCTACGACGAGGATCGGGAAATAGGTCAGGGGCAGCGCAGCTGCAGAGAGCACGATCGAATACTCCGTCACTTTCACCGGATCCACCGTCGTTAACGCCAGACATGCACCAAGCAAGATCGTGACGAGGACCGTGAGATGGAACCGCGGCGCTTCCGATGGGCGAACGAACTTTCCCCATTGCCATCCGAAATACTGCGACAGGATGTAGCCGGCCGACATCGCCGTCTCGAGGGCTGCTCCGAAGATCGCGATCCCCATGCCGAAGAGCAGGATCGCCAGCCCGATCTTGCCGAAGACCGCGCTGACAGGGAGCCCGACCTGGGAGAGGTGCGAGACGCTGATCCCGCGCGGAGCGAGGAATATCGCGGCGCCGCCCATCAGCGCCAAACTGATGATCCCCCCGAGCGGAAAGCCGATGTATACGTTCGCGCGGTTCACCATGAGATCTGCGCGCGTCCAGCCCTCCTCGACCGCGCCCGAGGAGAAGATGAAGACCTCGTATGGCGTCATCGCCGCCCCGAGCAGGGCGATCCCGAAATAGAAGTACGTCGGCAGTCCTTCTCCCTTCGGCGGGGCGAGGTGCTTCGCTTCCGGCCAAAGGATGTGCGTCTGGCCACTGTGGATGAGCGCGATGACGGTGACGATGAGCGCCAAGCCGAGCAGCCCGTAGAACTTTTCGATCGCACTGAAACGAACGCGCCAGATAGTCAACCAAACGAGTAGGGCAACGAGCGGGAGCCATGCGCGCACCCAAACGCTCGCGGATGATATCGAAAACGGGTCGCTTGGAAACCGTCGCCACTCGACCGGCCATCTCCGCGTACACGACGATCCCGATCACGCCGACGATCACCACCCACGCGAGGGACATCCGGAAGCGCGCGCCGGTCTCGGAGTTGGCGACGAGATCTCCGATGTCGACGAAGCCACCGATGGCGGTGAGGATTCCGAGGGTGACTTCGAGCATCTTCTTCATTGGTTCACCTCGATGAAGTGCTGCAACTGCTCCGAGAGCGCCGGCAAGGGTTTCGCGGCCCCGGTGAGCTGAACGAGATTCGTCCTCCGCGCGGCGATACGAAGGTTCGACAACGTCGACGTAGCCAGCTGAAGTATCTGATCGAGATCGGACCGGATCTTGTCCGAACGAGCATCCGGCGGCTGGACGGAATCGAACGCGCCTGCGATCGCGTCGCCGTCGCGCTCTGTCTCCCCCAAGGCGGTCGAGATGAAGGGGCTGAATGTCTTCCGCCGCTGAGTCAACTGAACGGTCAGCCGGGCCGTTTCGACTGCCGACAGCATGTCCTTTGCCGTCGCGTTCGCCTTGCCTTGAAATGAACCGAACGATCGCGCCGGTGCGACACAGGCAACCAGGGCCACAAAGACAAAGATCGCAGCGCGACGCATGGTCAGCGGCTACCCGGCCGCATGGCGCGGCAAACGTCGAAGAAGCATAGGTCGAGCAGCCGCCGGGAGACCTCAGGTATGAGATGGACCGACATCGAAGCCGAGCAGCCTCGCCTCGCCGAGATCGGACGAGAGAAGCTCCTTGCTGCCGGTGTCGCACTCCTCGGCACGATCCGCAGGGACGACACACCGCGGCTGAGTCCGGCGGAACCAATCCTTTGGGATGGCGACCTGTGCTTCGCGATGGGCTGGCACTCAGGCAAGGTTGGAGATCTGGAGCGAGACCCCAGGATCCTGGTCCACAACATCGTCACAAAACGAGACGGATCGGATGGGGAGGACGACGCCGGGAACGATCAGTTCGTCACGAGATGGCCGGCGATGCGAGAGGAGGTTCGACGGGGAACCTCCGCCCAAAGCCACGCGGCCCCGGAGCCGATCTCTGATCTGCTCGTCCGTTGACCGCGCGTCTACACGGCCGTTTGCGGCATTACTTCAGCACGTTCACCGCGCGCGCAACCACCAACGCGACCGTGCTCAACGAGACCCCCGCTTGCAGCATCATCGTCATCTTCGCCCAGCGTGAAAGCGGCAACACGTCGGTCGGGCTGAACGCCGACGCGTTCGTGAACGACAGGTAGAGGTAGTCGGCGAACCCGGGCTCCCACTCCGGCGGCGCGAGATCCGGAGACTGCATCTGCGCGAACAGGAAGTCAGGGTAACGGCGCTCCGCCTGCACGCGGCCACCCGGGCCGCCGCGATCGGACTCCCAGTACCACAGCGCGAACACGATCACGTTCGTGATCCAGATCGCGGCGCCGGTCATCAGCAACCGTGCTGAGCTCAACCTGCCCAGCGTCCCGTTCACCAGGTGCACGATGAGGCGCCCGGCCGACCACGCGTTTGCCAGCGAGCTGACAAGGATGAGCGCGATCGTCGCGGTACGGAGCCGCACGGTCTCGCGGTCGATGCGTCGCGGGTTCGCGGCGATAATCCCGATCAGCATCATCCCTTGCAGCGCCGGCAGCAGCCAGCGCGGCCGGAACGCAACGCGCGTCGGCAGGATGAGCTGCAGCGCTATCGCCACGAGGATCGCGAGACTGACCGGCCACCGTGGTTCGCCTTCTGTAACGCGCTGCCAAGCGGGAAGGACGTATCGCTCGCCGGCCTGCTCGATCAGTCCGATCCCCGGATCGAGCAGCCGTTCGATCCGGCGCAGCTCAGAGCGCAAACGGTCGGCTGGGTTCCAGCCGCTCGGCTTCTGCCCCTCTTCGTCGTCGGGCATGGACAGATTGTCGCCCCGGACGTGCGGCGACTCGCGCAAGGCCGGTTGGGAGGTCCGCTCGATCGAACCGGAGATCTTGGCAGTGACGTTCACACCCAACGGTATCCGGGCCTGGCTGTCGGAGATCGCGCGCGCCTAGGCCTTTCGCGCGGGCCGCCGCCGCTTGAACGACACGGCGTACGCGCCCGAGC
>VAYV01000164.1:0-17046 GCA_005883175.1 Actinomycetota bacterium | reverse complement strand
CGAGGCGCCCGATCTCGACGTCTTCGCGATCAGAAGGCCACTCGGCGGTCGGATCGTCGGTCGGATCGTCGGTCGCCCCGATCTGCACGTGCAACGTGAACGCGGCCGGGCCTTCCTTCAAGCGCGCTTCGAGCTCGTCGCGCAGGTACTGCTCCGGCAGCGCTTTGGCTTCCTCGTCGCTCAAGTGTGCAACCCCCGCTTCCGGCTCCCACCGGTAGCGAACGAAGCGTTCTTCGCCGGCGGCGTTCACGTACTTGAACGCGTGCAAACCGCGGTACACGAGCTGCGCGTAGCTGGCAGGCGGCTCGAACGTAAGAACCGCTTGGAAGCCTTGCATCGCTTCGGGGTGCTCTTGAACGAAGGCGACGGCGCGCGCCTGATCCGGTTTTCCGGTTGTGGGATCGAGCGAGAGCGCGTCCTGCAGGGCGAGGAAGTCGTCGGCCGTCTTCACGAAGAAGACGGGCAACGTGATGCCGACCATGTCGGTCTGCTTGCCGTTGGGGAGGTGGAACTTCACCGCCATGCCGCGCCCGTCTTTGCGACGGTCGGGGTGCAGCGGGTTCCCCGTCCCGTTCGACAAGCGCACCGTCACGGGGATCGGATCGCCCTGCATGTGCGGCGCGCGCGTCAAACGCGCCGCTTCCGGCGTCGCCGTGAACGTCCCGCGCGCGCAGGCCCCACGCGCGTGCGCCGCGCGCACTCCCTCATGGCGACCGTGCACCGCGTTGAGCGCGTCGACCATCCGCTCGAAGGTCGCTTTGTTCAGCTCGACCATGCGCGCGACGGTATCCGCGCGCGCACACAACGGTCAACCGAGAGGCGTGCTCCCGTGACGACCGAAGAGCTGCCGCAGGACGCCGAACCCGCGGCCGGCCAGGAGCCCCTCGGAGGAGAGGATCCCCGTGATCTCGCGCTCGCCGAAGCCGCGCTCGACGAGCTCCTCCGATCGGATCAGCGCGCGCGTTCTTTCGGCGCGTTCCTCCGGCAGCGGGGAATGCCGCAGTCGTTGGAGGACCCACAGGTCCCTCATCGCCGACCGGAACAGCGGCACGTCGCGGACGACCTCGCGGACGAGCAGCCGTGTCGGATCGCGCGTTTCCGCCGTGGTCTCTGCCTCTTCGCCCGGCCACGCGGAGAAGAGCTGCGCTCCCCTACCCTCGATCTCCGCGAGCAGCTCCTCTTGGAGCACAAGGCTGAGCGCGAGGCGGTCCAGGCGCGCAACGACGATACCCTCTGCCCTCCCGTCGCGGATCGACTGAAGGGCGTCACCCAGCCCGAGGCGCGTTTCGAGACCAGACGACGCGGTCTCGCCTTCGTCCGAATACGTCCGGATGAGGTCCTGGCTTCGTTCGCGTGCCCAGGCTTCGATCATGTCGAATTGCACGCGCCGGCCGAGGACGTCGGCGATCGAACTGTCGAGCGCCATCCTGACGTATCCGACGACGTTCATACCTCCACCTTCCCCTTGCACCAACCAACATAAACCATTATCTTAATTAAGAGCAATCTTTAGGATAGGGACGGTGATGAACGAGGCGGCCCTTCGAGCCGTGGCGAACCCGAATCGGCGCCGGATCCTGCGCCTGGTGTGGGATCGCGAGCTCTCCTCGCGCGCCATCGCCGACCACTTCGACCTCACCTGGCCTGCGATCTCTCAGAACCTCAGGGTGCTCGAGATGGCCGGTCTGGTTCGCACCCGCCGCCAGGGAACGAGCCGCCTGTACAGCGCCGACCGCGAGCGCCTTCGCCCTCTCAAGGCAGTGCTCACCGCCATGTGGGAGGCCGACCTCGACCGGCTCGCCGAGCTCGCCGAAGCCGAGGAAAGGAACCACCGTTCATGACGCCCAGAACCGACTCACTGGAGATCGAGCGCCGCATCGCCGCGCGTCCCGAGACAGTGTTCTCGTTCTTCGTCGACCCCGAGCGATACCGGAAGTGGCAAGGCATCGAAGCCGAGCTCGACCCGCGGCCGGGCGGGATCTTCCACATCACCGTCACTGGCCGCTCTCGCACCGTCGTGCTCGGCGAGTTCGTCGAGATCGATCCCCCGCGCCGTCTTGTGTTCACGTGGGGTTGGAAGCAATTCGACGGCATGCCGGAAGGGATGCTCGTCGGACCGCGATCGACGACCGTCGAGGTGACCCTCACCGAGGAGGGCGAGGGAACGCTCTTGCGGCTCCGTCACTCGGGCCTCCCGACCGACGCTGCATTGCAGTTCCACTCGGTCGGATGGAACACGACCATGGACCGTTTGGTCGTCGTCTCCGAAGGTGGCGATCCGGGCCCCTATCCGTTCCAGGAGATCTAACGAGGATGGTGACCGTCATGGGTGAAGTTGCGATCGCGTATGCAGGGAGCCGTGCGCGCATCACCGCGCTGGTCGGGGGCATCGACCGTGAGCACGCGTCGACGATGGTCCCTACCTGTCCCGAGTGGTGCGTGCACGACGTCATCTCGCACTTGGCCGGCGGCGTCGCCGACGCCCTGTCGGGCAACCTCGAAGGGCTCGGAAGCGAGGAGTGGACGGCGGCGCAGGTCGATGCTCGCCGCGAGCACTCCACTGCGGACGTGCTGACCGAGTGGAACACGAACGCGCCACTGCTCGAACGGTTCTTGGATCCGGCCGGCATGCTCGGACGGCAAGCGGTCGCCGACATCGTGAGCCACGAGCACGACATCCGAACGGCGTTGTCGATACGCGACGCGCGCGACTCGGACGCGGTCCGCATCGGCCTCGGGTTCGCGGCTACGAAGCTCGTCGAGTCGGCGTCGGAGCACGGCGTGGCCTTGCGTCTGCGGAGCACGGAAGGTCTCGACCTCGGCCCGGAGAGCGCCGACGTGACGCTTACGGCGAGCAGCTTCGAGCTGCTGCGCGCGGCCACCGGGCGACGCAACGTCGATCAGCTGCGTGAGATGGACTGGGACGGCGACGTCGACGCGGTCATCCCATCGTTCTGGTGGGGTCCCCTGCACCCTTCAGAGAAACGGATCGACGAGTAGCTATTTCCAGTCGACCCGCACGACGTCCATCGGTTCGGAGATCCCTTTCAGCGTCAGTGTCTTCGGCGACGACCCCGTATATGCGGTGCCGGTTACCGTTTCCACGCTCGCGAGGATCTCCCCGCCGTTCGCTTGTGCGGCGATGCGCGCAGCTTCATGCACGCCTTTCCCCGCGAGGCTCTTCCCGACCACCGACGCAGATGACGCGTGAACACCGATCCGGATCTGCGGCGCGAAGCCCGCGGTCTGCCGATGCTCCGTCAGCTTCCGCTGGATCGCGACCGCGCACGCGAGCGCGGCGTCCGGGCTCTCGAAGCTGACGAAGAAACCGTCGCCGGGGTTGTCGATCTCTTCGCCGCGGTGTGCGTTGAACAACCCGCGCAACGCTTCGTTATGCCACCGCAACACAGACTCCCACGCTTCGTCACCGATCGCCTCGATCAGGTTTGTCGACTTCACGATGTCGGTGAACATGAACGTCGCCATGATCCGCCGCGGCGCCTTCACACCACTGCTGCGAAGCTGCCAGGGCAGCAGCTCCTCGACCTCTTCGATGATGATCGCCGCCGTCGGACACGAGAACGCGGCCTCGCGCAGCTGCTCTTCGTCGACGCTTCCCGTGTCGACCACGTCTGCCTTTAGGAACTCGCCCTTGAGCCAGTCGAATGCGGTCGGGGCGAGCGTGATGCAGGTGCCGGCACCGATGCACCGCTGACGATCGACGCGCGCGCGCAGCATCAGACCATCCGTCCGATCAATGCGAACGCCGTCGCTTCGGCGCGGGACGATGCACCCAGCCTTGCGAAGAGCTCGGAGAGCTGCATCTCGACGGACTCCTCGGTCGACCCGATGGTCTCCGCGATCTCGGCGTTCGTCTTCCCTTCGATGAGCAGCGTCAATAACTGGGTCTGCTCTTCGCTTCCCATGCCCATCGGCGTCGCCATCTTCGGGATCTCGATGGGGCCGGCGAGCTCGGCCAGCGGCGCACCCCACGGCCCGCGGAGCCAGCGAACGCGCACGTCTTGATCCAGGAACCGTTGCGCGATCGCGGCGAGCCATAGCTGCAGTCGCCCACGCGTTTGCTCTTTTTCTTCATCCGAGCCGCCCTCGAGCAGCGCGCGCGCAGACGGCAGGAGGATCTGGAGGTTCGCATCCTCGCGATGGGATTCGTCCAGCTCATGCAGCGCCGCGCGTGCAGCGGCGGCCGCGTCGACAACTTGGCCGCGCGCGAGTCCCGCGCGCGCGAGCGCCGCGTTCGCCTGCGCCGCCCACGGCGGGGTCCCGGGCAAGATCGATGCAACGGTCTTGGCCTCGAGCGCAGAGTTGACCGCCAGCTCGAGAAGGTCGTGGTCGTTCGTCTTCGCGCCGAGCTCGGCGGCGCAAGACGCGAGCCACGCGAGGGCCTCGCACCGCGCCGCGGGGCGCCCATGATCTGCACCGAGCTGAGCGGCGCGCTCGAGATGCTGGCGCATCCCAATCGCGTCGCCGGCCAATGCCCGCGCGATCCCTCGCCACAGCTCCATCTGCCGCGCGCGGTGGGGTGTCGGCGTTGCAGCGGCAACGGACGCCGCGCGGTCGAGCCATTCGGACGCTTCCTGCTCGTCGCCCACCTCGGCGTGCGCCATGCCGAGGCCCCCGGCCGCGGCGAACTCGAGCAGGCGATCACCCATGCGGCGGGCCGCTTGATACGCCTCCTCGCCGCGCTTCAAAGCCAAGTCGGGGAAGATCTTCGCGCGCGCATAGACGTGAACGCCGTAGAGCATCTGTGCCTCTGCGGTCTCTCGCTCGCTTTCCTTCGTGAGGGAGTCCATCTCGGTGGCGAGCTTGCGGATCTCTTCGATGCGCGCCGCCGAGCCGGGCAGGTGGATGTCGGGTGCCCAGCTGATGTAGGCGAGCGCGATGATCGAGCTCATCAGACCGCGACGATCCCCAAGCGCCTCGTAAAGCTTGATGGCACGGTGGAGCCGTTCGCCGGCCTCCATCACGTCCGGCGCGATCGGCAGCTCGAGGACGATCGTTTCGATCGGCTCGCCGCCGACGGTACGCGCGAGGATCCCTACATAGCTTCCGTTCCTCACCAGCTCGACGAAGTACGCGCGCACGCGGCCTGTCGCGATGACACCGAGCTCGCGCTCGGCAGCCGCGAGGCTGTGGTCGTCCCTCAGCTCGGTCGCCAGCTCGAGCGCGCGCAGGTAGGCCTTGGATGCGCCGTCGAAGTCGGACTCGGTCGGGTTCGGGTTGTATCCCTCACCGATCGGCGTCCGCAGGAGCGCTTGGCCGAGCTCGAGCTGTGCCTGGAGCTCGCTCGAAACATCTCCACGCGCGGCCGCGAGCTCGGTCACCTTGCGCGCGATCTCCGCCGCGCGATCGTCTTCGTTGGCCGACCTCAGTGCAGCCGAGCGGCGCAGCATGACGTCGAACTCCAAATGTGGCTCGCCGATCGCTTCCGTCAGCGCGTTGAGCTCGGCAAGTCCTTCCAGCCGCTCGGCCGGCCGCCGGAGCATCTCCAACGCCTCATCGCGAACGCACAGCAGCGCCAGCCGGTCCGCGGCACCGGCGACGATCGGCAAGGCAAGCTCGACCAACCGGAGGGCCTCCTCCGGCGCGTGGGAATCGAGCGCCGCGCGCGCGGCCGCAAGCGACAGCTGGCCCGCGCGCTCTGCATCTCCGGCCGCGAGCGCGTGGTGCATGATCAGTGCAAGGCTTCCGGCCGGCGGCTCGCCCGACGCCATCAGCATGTCGACGATCGCGCGGTGAACGGCGCGGCGCTTCGCCGCGGACAACGTCGCGGCGGCGAAGTCGCGGACCTGTTCGTGTGTGAAGCTGAAGTCGGCCGGCGACGATGGCGGATGCTCCATGAGCAGTCCGGCCGAGACGGCCGGCACCAGAAGGTCGCCGAGGTCTGAATCGTCGGCTTCACCGAGGCGCGTCCTGATCTCGCGCAGGTCTCGCAAGCTGAACGTCCGGCCGAGCACGGCCGCCTCGCCCAGCGCTTCGCCGGAGTCCTCGGGAAGATGGGCGGCCCGTCGCTGGATCAGCGTGCGAACCGCCGAGGGCATCAAGCGGTCGACGTTCGCAGCGAGCGTCCACACGCCGTCGATCTGTTGGATCATCCCGTTGTCGCGGTACGCGTGCGTGAGCTCCTCGACGACGAACGGCACGCCTTCTGCCTGGGCATGGACGGTCGCGGCGCTCGGGCCGTGGACCTTGCCGCCCAGGAGATGCCGAAGCAGCTCGGCGGTCTCGAGCTGGCTCAGCCGGCCGACCTTCAGCCGACGCACCAGACCCATGCGTTCCATGTCGGCGATCAGCGTGACCGCCTCGTTGACGAGCGCGGTCTCTTCCGGCCGCATCGCCGCCATCAGGAACAGCTGCAGATCCGCCCCCGTGCGGATCAGGTAGCGAAGAAGGCGGATGCTGTCCTCGTCTGCCCACTGGAGGTCGTCGATCAGGATCGCGATCGGGGTTACCTTCGCCAGCTCTCGCATCGCGAGCGAGGCCAGGTCGAACGCACGCATGAGCTTCTGATCCGAAGGGAGATCCGCGAGGCTCGGGTCGTCGTCCCCCGATACGGCGTCTATCGCCCTGTTCAGCCGCGTTTCGGCAGGCGTCCCCTGCGCCGCCCGCTGTGCCTCGGCCGAGGTCAAGATGCTGCGGGCGAGCAGGAACGGCCCACGGATCTGCTCGTCGGCCATAACCCCGATCGTCACGAAGCCGTCGGCCGCCGCGATCTCGGAGGCGGCGAGGAGCAGCCGCGTCTTCCCGATGCCCGGCTCGCCCTCGAGCGTGAGGCCGGTGAACGACGTGTGGGCCGAGCGGACCGCCTGCTCCACCGCCGCAAGCTCGAGCGGTCGGCCGACGACCGAGTCGCTGACCCTGCGAACATGAAGGCTCAGCGAGCACAGCGGCTTGATATCGGACGCAAGCGACAGCGTTTCCGTGCTGTTCATGAAAGATCCATCTCGAGGTAGCCCCAACGCTCGTCGGGGCGGTTCCGAGCGAGCGTGACCGTTATATACAGCACAGGACGGCGGCCAACAGGCTCATATGAGCGATGTGCATCCGGTCTTCTGTGCAGGCCGTCGTGATCCTGTCCGATTTGCCCTATCCGAGCGGCCGTCCTCGCTCGTTACCCTTGACGTACGACAAAACGGGAGACGCGATAGTGGTCTGGACCAAGGCGGCAGGCACCACCAGGCGCGCGCGGTTGATCGCCGCCGCCGCCACGGTGGCGATCGCCATCAGCGTGATCGCGACGTGGTCGGCGCTGGCGCCACGAGGTGGGGCGTCGCCGACCCTGAAGGACTCCGGCGTCCGCATCGGCTCCGGCAGCAACTGCGTCAACAGCTTCGACCCCGCGTGTGGCCCGCTGAGCTGGCAGCCGACCCCGGGCACGAACGCGCCTACGAGGACCAGCCTCTCGCCCTCGGCCCTCACCGCGCCTGCCACTGGATCCTGTTCGGCGACGAGACCGCCGCTCTCATCCCCGCGATCACGATGCGCCACCAGTACGGGCGTTGGGTGACGCCGCCGAAGCGGGCGGGCTCGTTTACCACGACCCACACGCACGCCTACAAGAAGCCGGGCACGTACCACGTGGAGTTCGGGGCTCGGTCGGGCAGCGACTGCTCGAACGACTACAACCCGTACGGCGGGGAATCGGTCGCGACGGCAACGGTCACGATCTCGGCGTCCTAGCGGGCGCCTGCGGTAACGTCCTCCGGCACCGAGGAGGAACGTGCAGCCAAACCTGCTCGACCGTGACTTCTACGCGGGAGATCCGTACCCGACGTTCGCGTGGCTGCGCGCGAACGAGCCGATCTACCACGACCCACACAGCGGCTTGTGGGCGCTGCTCCTCCACGAAGACATCATCTGGGCCGAGCGTCATCGCGAGATCTTTTCGTCGGCGCGCGGGAGCAGGCCGCTCGCCGGTCCGCAGCCGTCGATGATCGACAGCGACGACCCGATCCACATCCGCAAACGCCACCTCGTCGACAAGGGCTTCGCGATGAGCCGCGTGGCCGCATACGAAGACTGGATCCGCTCGATCGTGACGGAGCTGATCGATACGGTCGAGCAGGCCGGCCGCTGCGACGTCGTTCGCGACCTTGCCGCGCCGCTCCCGACCGCGGTGATCGCCGACCTGCTGGGTGTGCGGAAGGAAGATCGCTTGCGCCTGCAGCGGTGGTCCGACGACATGATCGCCGGCGCAGACGGTCCGCAGAACGTCACGCAGACGGTGCTCGACGCAGCCGCCGACTACTACGGCTACATGAACGAGGTTCTCGACGACCGTCTCGCGCGCCCGCGCGAGGATCTGATCAGCGTGCTTGTTCACGGTCACATCGACGGGCAGGGCTTGAGCCGCGACGAGCTGCTCGGCGACTCCCTGCTTCTCCTGATCGGCGGCAACGAAACGACGCGCAACGCGATCGCCGGCGGGCTCGAAGCCATGCTTCGCGATCGCGCGCAGTGGGAGATGCTCCTCGACGATCCGGCGAAGATCCATGGCTCGCACGACGATGCAAGACGTCGAGGTCCGAGGCCGCACGATCCCGGCCGAAGAGCAGGTGCTGTTGATGTACGCGTCCGGCAACCGGGACGAGCGCGTGTTCGACCGGCCGGAGATCTTCGACGTCGCGCGCGATCCGAACCCGCACGTGACGTTCGGGTACGGGACGCACTACTGCTTGGGCGCAAGCCTCGCGCGCGTCGAGATCCGCGTGATGCTTCAGGAATTGGTGCGACGGCTGCCGGGGATCGACCTTGCCGTCCCCGGCGAGCCGTTGCGGCGAACGCACTCGTCGTTCATCCGCGGCTTGCTTTCGCTACCGGTCGTTGTGAACGGGCGTTAGCTCTTCGCGCCGGCGTCGAGCTCGAGCGAGCATGAGTTCATGCAATACCGCTGCCCGGTCGGCGCCGGGCCGTCGTCGAAGACGTGGCCGAGGTGCGATCCGCACGCGGCGCACGTGACTTCGGTGCGGATCATGCCGTGGTTGCTGTCCGTGTGCAGCTCCACGTTCTGACGGTTGACCGGCTCCGTGAAGCTCGGCCAGCCGGTCCCGGAGTCGAACTTCGTCGCCGCGTCGAACAGCTCGGCGCCGCACGCGGCGCATCGGTATATCCCGTCGTCGTGGACGTCCCAGTACTTGCCCGTGAACGCCCGCTCGGTGCCCTTCTCCCGCAGCACGTGGTACTGCTCGGGCGACAGCTGCTCGCGCCACTCCTGCTCAGATCTGATGACCTTCTCCAAGGCTCATCCTCCTTCGTTCGCACCTCTAGAACGCCCTGGTGGACGGCCCTGTTCCCGCCCTCACTCCGAGAGGAAGGCCGCCGTCCGCTTCAGGCCCTGCGCCAGGCCCGTCTTCGGCTTCCATCCGAGCGTCCGTGCCGCCAGGCCGACGTCGAGAACGCTCGCCTGCAGCTCGCCCAGGCGCGCCGGCTCGAACGAGGGCCGGCCCTTGTAGCGAACCGTCCGCGCGCAAACCTTGAACAGCTCGAGCACCGAAGTGCCCTTACCAGTGGCGATGTTCACGCCGCCGGCGACGTCTGAGTCCATCGCGCGCGCGAACGCCTCAGCCACATCGGCAACGTAGACGTAGTCACGGACCTGTGAGCCGTCCCCGTAGATGACCGGCGTCTCCCCGCGGAGCATCCGTCCGAAGAAGATCGCCACCACCCCGGCCTCGCCGTACGGGTCTTGCCTCGGCCCGTACACGTTCCCCAGCGCGAGGAGCACCGTCCGCAGGCCGTACGCCGCGCCGTAGAACGAGGCGTAGTCGTGCAGGACGCGCTTCGAGATGCCGTACGGCGTCGTCGGCCGCGAGCGTGCGTCTTCTCCGACGGGAAGCTTCCGCGGCTCGCCGTAGATCGTGCCGCCGGAGGATGCGATCAACACGGTCTGCGTGTCCGCTCCGCGCGCGGCTTCGAACACCGACAACGTCCCCAGGATGTTCTGGTCCGCGTCGTCGATCGGAGCCTGCACGGCGCGGCGCACGTCGATCTGCGCCGCCAAGTGAACGACAACGTCGGGTGCGACGGTTCGCACGAAGGATCGGAACTCGCGCGCGCGTACGTCGAGCTTCTCGAGGTGAACGCCGGCAGAATCGACGGCCCGGCTGAGGTTCGCTTCGCGGCCCCTGGACATGTCATCGACGGCGAAGACGGTGTGCCCGCCCGCGGCGAGGTGGTCGACGACGTTAGAGCCGATGAAACCGGCGCCGCCGGTCACGACGATGCGTTTCGGCTGGGACCTCTTCGACGGGCTCATCGTCTCCGATCGTTCCGTGCGTTCGGAGAGTCTATGTGGGCCCGGTTCGGCCGAGGCGGGAGGGCTGATCACGAGCGGCCGGGCCCCCCTATGGCCACCCGGCCGCTCGCGGATCGGCTTCCGAGGCTATTGGCGTGATGGGGCCCGGCCATGGTCCAAGAGCGGCATCTTCCGTAGGACCAATCTCCTGTTGGGTTGCCGGGACCTTCGGTCCCGGTGTCGCGTTTCGCGTGCCGGGGCAAGGTATCTTTCCCAGGTTCGGCCGCCGGCCGTTCCCCGACGAGACTGGAGGATTCGGAACGTTGCTGGTGCTCCGGGCGCGCGACGACGCGACCGCGCGCGCGGCGGCGAACGTCCGAGATCGCGCGCGCGTCGCCTCGCAGCTCGTTCACGACGCGATCCAAAGCGACCTCGGCGCGGTCATCGGAACGACCACGCGCCCGATCTTCTTTCTGGCCGTCGTAAACAAGGCCTACGTGCAGACGCACGGGTACCTATCCGAGATGCTCGCGACGCATCCACGCCTCGTCACGGCGGCGGTGTACGACGGCGGAGGGCGCCTGGTTGTGCGTCTCCCGTTCGAACCGTCGATCGCGGGCAAGCAGTTCAAGCAGCAGGAGTACTTCAGCAAGGCTCGCAGCTCGGGCTTCGCGCATATCTCGAGCTTGTTCATCCAACTCGGCAAGCCGAAGGTTCCGGTCATCGCGTACTCGATCCGCATCTTCCATCGCGGAGGGATCTACGGCGTGTTGGCTGTGACAACGCCGATCGCAGCGTTCGATTCGATCGTGGCGCCGTACACGCCGGCCGGATTCACCGTGCGGATCTACAACGCGGTGGGTGAACGCGTGTCGCCGTCGTCGGAAGCGACGGGCAAGACGTACACGACGGACCCCATCGTCGGCCCGGCGCTGAAAGGAAGCTCGATCCTTCATCGAACCGGCGGGTCCATCGTCGCCGCCGCGCCCGTTGTCGATTACGGCTGGGGCGTCGTGGTGTCGCAGCCGGCGCGTCAAGCCGACGCAGATGCGCGTGCGCTCACGACGCGGCTTTCGTGGTACGCCGGTGCGGCGACGCTCCTCGCGTTGATCGCCGCCGTGGTCGCGTGGCGCCGGTCGGCGCCGGTCGAAGCCTGAACCCTCCGCCTAGGCGCAGCTAGGCTGTCGCCGATGGACTTCGACGCGATCGTGATCGGCGCCGGTCACAACGGCTTGGTCGCCGCGTGCGCGCTCGCGCAAGAAGGCTCGCGGGTCGTTGCGCTGGAGGCGCGCGACCTCGTCGGGGGCGCGTGCGTCACCGAGGAGATCGCGCCCGGGTTCCGCGTCTCGACCGCCGCGTATTCGTTCAGCCTGTTCCGTCCGGAGATCTTCGACGCATTGCAGCTGGCGAAGTACGGGCTCTCCTTCTACGCGAAAGAGCCGCGCATGTTCGTTCCACTCCCCGACGGACGGCATTTCTTCGTGTGGCGCGACGCCGCGCGCACGCGCGAGGAGATCGCGCGCATCAGCGAGCCCCTCGCTCAACGCCCTGGATAAGCTGCTCGCCGAGCAGGGGCGAAGCGAGCTGTTCCGGCTCGCGATCGCGGGAAGCGCCGCCGACACCGTCGCCGAGTTCTTCGAGAGCGACGAGGTCCAGGGCGCGTTCGTGGGGCAGGGCGTGATCGGAACGTTCGCCGGCCCGCACGATCCCGGTACGGCATTCGTGATGACGTACCACGCCTTCGGGGGCGAGCTGGTAGACGGAGCGGCGACGTGGGCGTACGTCCGCGGCGGGATGGGGGCGGTGACGCAAGCGCTGGCCACGCGCGCGCGCGACCTCGGCGTCGAGATCCGGACGTCGACACCGGTCTCGTCGGTCCTCGTCGAGAACGGGAAGGCGGCCGGTGTCGTGCTCACCGACGGCACCGAGGTTCGGGCGAGAACCGTGTTGTCGAACGCCGATCCGAAGCGAACGTTCCTCACCTTCGTGCCGGCCGGCTCGCTCCCCGATGAGTTCGTCGCGCGTGTGCGCGCGCTGGACACGACCGGCTCGGTCGTGAAGGTCAACCTCGCGCTGTCCGAGCTGCCGGACTTCGCGTGCCTGCCGGGCGTCGGCCCGCAGCAAGCCGGGACGATCGAGCTATCTCCGTCGGTTGCTGCGCTCGACGATGCCTTCGCAGACGCAAAGATGGGCCGCGTTTCCGCGCGGCCGTACATGGAGGTCTACCTCCAGTCGGTGACCGACCCTTCGCTCGCGCCCGACGGCGCGCACGTCGCGTCGTGCTTCGCGCAGTACGCCCCCGGCTCGATCCCGATGGATCGCTGGAATGCCATGCGCGACGGGGCCGGCGACGCGGTCATCGACACGCTGGCGTCCTACGCGCCGAACGTGAAGCGCGCGATCCTGCACCGCCAGGTTCTCGGCCCGGCCGATCTCGAAGCGCGGTTCGGGTTGACCGGCGGCAACATCTTTCACGGCGAGATACTGCCCGGCCAGATCTTCGGCGAACGGCTCGGCGCGCGCACGCCGCTCGGTGGCCTGTACCTGTGCGGCTCGGGCGCGCATCCCGGCGGCGGTGTCTGCGGTGCGCCCGGCTGGAACGCCGCGCGCGCAGTGCGGGAAGACCTGATCAAGTAGCCGTGGACTTCCGGCGGTCGTAGCGCGCCAGCCCTTTGATGAACTGCGTCGGGAACAGCGTACGCGCGATCATGACGAACCCGATGCGACGCGGCGCCCACCGCTGACGCCGCTGCCATCGAGGTCGGCCGCGAGCACCTCGCTGAAGCCGGTCATCGCGAACTTCGATGCGGTGTACGCGGACTCGCGCGGGCTTCCGACGCGTCCTGCGACCGAGGCGATGTTGACGATATGACCGTCGTGCCGCGCGAGCATCGACGGCAGGACGGCTGTGATCGCGTACGCCGCGCCGAGGTAGTTGATCCGCATCGTCCGCTCGATCTGATCCGAGGTCAGCCGGGCCGCGTGCACGCGCATCGGGATGCCTGCGTTGTTGATCAGCAGGTCGACCTTGCCGTGCCGCTCGAGCACGCCGCCGACGAGCTTCTCGACGGCTGCTCGATCCCCGACATCGGTAACCACGGCTTCGCTGGCCGGCGACGATGACCGGCATGCGCGCGCAACGTCCTCGAGCAGGTCCGCGCGGCGCGCGGCAGCGACGACGATCGCGCCGCGCGACGCCAGGTCCAGCGCGATCGCGCGCCCGATGCCGCTTGACGCGCCGGTGACGATCGCGACCCGCCCCGTGTAGTCGTAACTCACTTCGTCTCGCTCACTTCCCCGGACATCCCGTCCCAGATGACGTCGTAATGAGAACCGAATGCGTGTAGTCCGTGCAAGACGATGTGGCCGAACCGCTCGTGGACCAGTGGATCGCAGACGAGCTTCCCGTCGACGACGCCGATGCCCAGCATCGTCTTCATGAACAGGAACGGCGCCGCGGTCGCCCACGCTTGCGGGCTGCAGGCGGTCGGGTATCGCACGGGGAACGCGTTCGTCTCCTTCGGATAGCCGGCGAATGCCTCGGGAAGCCGGTATCCGGTGAACCGAGAGGCCTCGAGCATCGCGTGGATGATCGTCCTCGCCTCTTCGCGAAGGCCGTAGCGCATGAAGCCCTCCGCGATGATCGAGTTGTCGTGAGGCCACACCGTTCCGGTGTGATATCCGATCGGATTGAACGCGACGTCCTCGGTCGAAAGGGTCCGGACGCCCCACCCGGAGAACATATCTTCGCCGAGCAGCTGCTTCGCGATCACGGAGGCGCGCTCCTCGGAGATGATCCCCGACCACAGCAGGTGGCCCATGTTCGAAGTCTTCGAATCGATCAGCAGCTTGTCCTTGTCGAGGCCGAGCGCGTAGTAGCCGCCGCGCGCATCGATCCAGAAGTCGCGCTCGAAACGCTCCGCCAGCTCGGCGGATTCTCTCCGCAGCCGCGCGGCCAGCTCGTCGTCTTTCCACACGAGTTCGGCGAGCTCGGCGATCCGCCGCTTCGCGTCGAACACGTACCCCTGGATCTCGGCGAGAGCGATCGGCGCGCGCGCGATCTGCCCATCCGCGAACGTGATGCCGTCGCCCGAGTCTTTCCACCCCTGGTTGTCCAAGCCTTGAGACGACCGGGTCTTGTACTCGACGTAGCCGTCGCCGTCGGCGTCGCCGTACTGATCGATCCACGCGAGGGCGGCCATCGCGTTCTTGCGGAGCTCGTTGATGCAGCGGTCGTCGTGTGTGAACCGCCAATACTCCGACAGCAAGATGAGCCAGAGCGGCGTCGCGTCGCAGGTGCCGTAGTACGGGCTGTGCGGCTTCAGCCCGAGCGCCGTGAGCTCGCCGAAGCGAAGCTCGTGTGGGATCTTGCCGGGCTGCTCGTCCTTGAAGTCGTTCACCTTTTTCCCTTGAAGCTCGGCAAGCGCGTGGAGCGCGCCGCGAACGAGCTCCGGCCCCACCCAGAGCGACTGATAGCTCGTGATGATCGTGTCGCGCCCGAAGATGGCCATGAACCACGGCAATCCAGCAGCGGGAAGGAAGTACTCCTCTTTGCCGAAGTCGGTACGGAGCCGGAGTGCGGCTAGATCCACGATCGACTTCCGGTACACGTGGTGCAGCAGGTCCCAGGACGAGCGGAGGCGCGGGACCTCGTCGCGCCATTTCTTGAGCAGCAGCTCGCCTTCCTTCTCCGGGTCGGCGAAGGCCCGATGGATCGGCTCGAGGAACTCGTCGTTCTGATGGACGAGGACGTCGACCTTCGTCGACCACTCCGCGCGCGGCTCGAGCGACAGATCGAAGAGGAACCCGTCGTCGGACACGCTTCCGGCCGCCGAGCTGCGGATCTGCGCGCGCGCGCGAAACGTTCCGTTCACATAGTCGTAGTGCAGGCGCGTCCGCGCCTCGTCCGGCGTGATGCGCAGCGTGCCTTGCTTCTCGACGTCCATGCTCTTGACTTCGAACAGGTCGGCGAAGTCCACCGCGCAGAGCAGCTGCGCGCGCAGTCGGACCGGCGTGTCGAGGTGATTCTTGATCCAGATCTCCTCGGTCAGGCCGTCGCCGATGAAGCGCGCGCGCCGGACGGAGAAGCTGCGCTGCTTCAGCTCGGGCAGCTCCGGGTTCGTGAGGTAGAACGCGGCCGAGTAATAGTTGATGTTGTCTGCCGTCAGCGGGTCGAGCTTGGCCCCGTCGACCGTCAAAACGAACCGGCTCAAGTACCTGGTGTCGTCGTGGAAGAACCCGGCAACCGTGGACTCCTGCACGTCCCCGCGCACGTCGGAAACCATGAACGTCGACCCCTCCAGGACGTTGACGGCGTCCGGCGCGATATCGACCTTGGGCAGCTCGATCGCTTGAGGAGCCATCCCACGTTTCCGCTGCTGGGGCGTCATGCGCAGTTCCCTACCAGATTCTTTGCTCGACCGCGTGTAGACGCCCCCGGACCGGGGCATATGAATCCGTCGAGGGTAGTAGGGAAACGCACAGCAAGGATCCCCACCCGCAGGGCGGCGAGGTGGGCGGTTGGAGGGCTCCTCCTCGCAGGAGCCCTCCCTTCTTTGTACCGGTCACCGGTCCGCGAGTCGGTAGACGAACTTCTCGGCCGTGTGGGTCGGGCTGAAGGAAACGACTTTGACGTCCACGAGGCCGGCGTCCAAACCCGCTTGCTGTGTGGCCGCCTCGGTGATCGCTTTGACGCCCTTCGGCCGGACGACCCAAAACGAGCCGTCCCTCCGAATGCTCTTCCGCAGCGACGAGAACTTGCGCAGGTCCTTGTTGGTTTCCGCCGCGAGGTAGATCTGGTCGGCATCACGCACCGCGCGCCGCGACACGGACGCGCCGCGCGCGCGAAGCTGCTCGACGAAATCGGGGTCGAAGGAGCCGATCAAAGCGACACGATGTCCCGGTTTCACGCCGAGCTTGTCGAGCAACGGCCGCGTGGACGGTTGGTCCATCTACAGGTCGAGACCCGATAAAACGAGCAGCCTGAGCTCGCTCATCTCTTCCATCGCGTAGCGGAGGCCTTCCTTCCCCACGCCGGAGGACTTCACGCCGCCGTACGGCATCTGGTCGGCGCGAAACGCCGAGACGTCGTTGTGGATCAACCCGCCGACGCGGAGCTCGCGATGCGCGTAGAAGATCTTCTCGACGTCTCTCGTGAAGAGACCCGCCTGCAGGCCGAACGCCGAGTCATCGGCGATCCCGATCGCCTCTTCGAACGTCGAGTAAGGCTGGACGGTGATCACCGGCCCGAAGACCTCCTCGCACGAAACTTTCATCTCCGGCTTCACGTCGACCAATACCGTGGGCAGGTAACAGTTCCCCTTGCGCTCGGCGCCGGTCAGCGCGCGCGCGCCGCCGGCCACTGCGTCGGCGACCCACGCGTCGATCCGATCCAACGCCTTCTGGTCGATCAGCGGCCCGACGTCCGTGCTGGGATCCATCGGGTTCCCCGTCACGAGACCTTTCACTTGCGGCAGCAAACCGCTCATGAACTCGTCGTAGATCGCTTCGTGGACGAGCACCCGCTGGACCGAGACGCACGACTGTCCCGCTTGATAGAAGCCGCCCATCGTGACGCGCGCGGCCGCGTGCGCAAGGTCGGCGTCCGGCTCGACGATCGCGGCCGCGTTGCCGCCGAGCTCCAGCGTTACGCGCGCACGCGGCGCAAGCGACTTCAGATGCCACCCGACGGGCGTCGAGCCGGTGAACGTCACGACCGGCACACGGGGATCGGCGACGGCGCGCTCAGCGTCTTCGTTCGGTGCAAGCAACACCGACATGGCATCGCCGACGCC
>VAYV01000304.1 GCA_005883175.1 Actinomycetota bacterium | reverse complement strand
GATCCGCGCCGACGTCGGCGGCTTTCGTGAAGATGCCGCCGCCCACACGCATGAACATCGCAAGGAGCGCGCCGCCGAAACCGAACCCGATCAGCACGTCCGGTGCGTCTTCCCTGAACAGCAGCAGGATCAAGACGGCTCCGAGCAGCCCGAGCCCGACCGTGAACATGCCGGCGACGCCGCCCGCGCGGAACGCGATCGTGAGCGCGCGCCGGAGGCCCGACTCGCGCGCAGCGTTGGCGACGCGAACGTTCGCCCGCACCGCCAGCGACATGCCGGCGAACCCGGTGAGCGCGCTGAACCCTGCACCCAGCACGAAGGCCAGCGAGCGTCCCAGACGGATCACCCAGGCGGCGTGCAGCACGGCCCCACCGACGCACTTCCCGCCGATCAGCGGGATCAGCTTCGCCGCCGATCCGGTGCCTTGGATGCACGCCACCGGTGCAGGAAGGATGAAGAACAGCACGAAACCCAGCACCACGACGAAAGCGCCGACCGTGGTGAACTGACGCCGGAGGTATGCGGCGCTCCCCTCTTGGATCGCCTTTGCGATCTCGATCATCTTCGGCGTTCCTTGCGGCGCGCTCATCACTTGCTTGACGAGGAAGTACGCCACGACGAGGGCAACGAGCGAGATACCGAGGATGATCCACAGCGCATTGGTCTCCAGCGAGCGGAACGGGACGGGGATCTTCCCGCCCTCGGCCGCAAGAATGCCGCTCATCGAACCTCCTGTTGGGACGCCGTTGACATAAGGGGGTGCCGCGCGCACGCGATGCTATCTTGACCCCTCTAGGCCTGCAAAGCGCACGGAACGCGGCCCGGAGGGACATTCTCGAGGTCGTTGCGCAGGGTGAGGGTGGTTAGTACCCTCTCGGCGTCCATGCGGCAACCCACGTTCTCACGGCGGAAGACGCGCCAGCAGAGACCACAGGTGAAGTTCGTCGCTTCCGTCAAAGGCGCGAGCGACGGGAAGACGCTTCCGGCGAAGAGCGTCGTCAACGCCGAGGCCGGCAAGGTCGTCTCGATGCTGAACGACTGGTACGAGCAGGCCTTCGTCGACACCGACAGGTTCGGCAGCGGCACGTTCCCCGACATCGCGAAGAACTTCACGTCCACAGCACGGGCGAAGTTCGCCCAAGACTTGAATACGTTGACGATCGGGGAAGCTCGAACGGAAGTCAAACACGTCGATCCGACGACGCAGACCGCGATCGTCACGGTCTACTTCAGCAACGGCAAGCCGACCTACGCGATCGCCGCGGTGAGATTCGTCGCCAACGCGACGATGAAGAGCTCCAACGCGTATCCGCTCAAGATCGACCAGAGCGTCACGTACGACTTCCAAAAGACGGGACAGGGGTGGGTCGTGTCCTACTACTCGGCGAAGCAGTCCCAACGTTCGGTCGTCCCGTCCCCGAGCGCATCGGCGTCATGAGCTCGCGCCGCAAGCTCTTGCTGTTCCCGATCGCGGGCCTGATCGGGGCGCTGCTCTGGACGACGGTCGGCTCGTTCCAGAGCGCGTCGGGCCAGACCCAGAAGACCGTCATCGCGCGCGCGCACGCCGGCGAGTTCGCGCCGGGCTTCACCCGCCCGATCTTCATCCTCATGCTCGGCGGCGACGCGCGCTCCGGGAATCCGATCAGCGCCCGGACCGACTCGATCCACATCGTCGCCATCGTGCCGGGCACGCTGCACGCCTCGATCCTTGGCATCCCGCGAGACTCGTACGTCAACATCCCCGGGCACGGCCAGAACAAGATCAACTCCGCGGAATTCTTCGGTGGTCCCCAGCTCACGATCCAAACGGTCGAGCAGCTGACCCGCTGCCACTTCGACTACTACACGCTGACGTCGTTCCAGGGTTTCCAGAAGATCGTGAACGACTTCGGCGGCATCACGATGAAGATCACCGAGAACGCCGCGCCGGACCACTACTCGCACTACAACTTCAGGCAGGGAGCCACGTACCATCTGAGCGGCGGGCAAGCCCTTGCCTTCGCACGCGACCGCCACACCCGCCCGCGCGGCGACTTCGACCGTTCGCTCGCGCAAGGCAAGCTCATCGCCGCCGCGCTCGCGCAGCAGCAAGCGAACTCGCGCAAGGATCCCGGCACGCTGCTTCGTGCGATGGGCGCGATGTATCGGAACTTGCGGCTCGACATCCCGGTGACGGAGGCGCTGAAGCTCGGGCTGTTCGTGTTGAAGATCAAGGCGACGAACGTCACGAACGAAGTGATGACCGGCGGGACCGCTACCGTGAACGGAGCGAGCATCGTGACCGTCCCACAGGCTGCTCGGAATCAGTTCGTCGACATCTGCAGCGACGGGCAGCTCGGCGGCTAGCCGGAGCGAGCGCGCCGGTGCGACCCGCCCGGTTTCATGAACGTGTGGCGGATCGCGTGGAAAAGACCCTCGCGGTTCTCCCGCTCCTTCACCACGAGGGCGACGAACAGCGCGAGGTAGGCGAACGCGAACCCGTACTTGATCGTCCTGTTCTCGAACCCGAATTGCGCAAGGAACAGGACGAGCAGCCCTCCTGCCTCCGCCCGCGACAGCGTCAAGTTCGCCAAGACCGAGACCGCGAACAGCGATTGGGCGGCGGTCAGCAGGATCTCTTCGACCTGCTGCGCGTCCAGCTGCATCGGCCCGGCCGAACGATGCGCGATCGCATACACCAGCGGAACCGTGCCGACGAGCAACGTCCACTGGTTGACCTTCGACGACACGAGGGTTCCGAGGCCTTGCGCGGGCTTCGCGCGAAGCACGAACAGGATCGCGATGATCATCTCGAGCGCTTCTGAGGCGAGCGGCGCCAGCCACTGGACGAGGAAGAACTGGCTGATATGGAAGCGGCTCCCGGTCGCGACGAGACCGGACGCGAACGGCTCCGCGCTGGCGAGGATCATCGTGGCGGCGAATAGGAACAGCAGTGCGGTGACGATCCGCCTCGATCGAGTGGGGAGTGCCGCCAACGCGAGCGGCGGGCCGACCAGCTCCGGCTCTTCGTGCTCCTCACGGGCGGCATGGAAGATGTACACGACGAACATCGCGCCGAACACCGCGGTGTCGAACAGGTCGATGTGGTTCAGGATCACGATCTTCATCGCCCAAACGGTCGCGATGAAGAGGAAGCCGAGATCGGTGCGGCGCGATCCCGGCAGCGTCACGCCCTTCTGCTT
>VAYV01000296.1 GCA_005883175.1 Actinomycetota bacterium | reverse complement strand
GGGTCGAGGCGCGCGTCCAGCTGCCCGGCGACCACCGAAAGGCGGTCGATGCGCTGGCCGGCGCTCCCGAACGGGATCCCGGCCGCATTGAACTCGGCCTCGTACCAGCCGGCGCCCAGGCCTACCTCGAGACGGCCGTCGCTCATCTCGAAGATGGTCTGGAGCTGCGCGGCCAGGAAGACGGGGTGCCGGAACGACGCGCACAGGACGAGCGACCCGAACCGGACGCGCTCGGTCCCAGCGGCCAGCGCGGCCAGCATGCTCGTCGCTTCCGGCGTCCCGTACCGTTTCGGAGGGCCGCCGTACTTGGCGAGGTCGAGGAACAGATGGTCGGACACCCAGACCGAGTCGAAGCCGAGCTCCTCGGCCCGCCGGGCGTAGTCCAGGACGCGTTGGACGGTTGCGGGCTGCTCGGACGGATAGGAGAAGTCATAGTGCGGGAGCGCGAGACCGACCTTCATGACGGGTCAGTCTAGGAGCGGCGATGTGTCCGATGCTCGCCGGACCGGCCGCTCGTTGGCGCGTCGGTCGGCCCGGTGAGGCCCCCGAAGACGGTGGGGGAGCTGGTCGGCTTTGGCCGCCCCGGGGGCCTTACATTTCGCTCCGCGACCATTATGCGGCCCGCCCGGTAAGGCTGCACGGCGTTCTTGGTTCGAATGGCGTTCATGGAGCTTCTTTGTCCGTGCTAGCCTGGTTCATACCCAGCCACGAGGAGCCCGATGCCCACCGAACAGCAGCTTTACGAGGCACTCGCGACGGTCATGGACCCCGAGATTCACAAGCCGATCACCGAGCTCGACATGGTGAAAGGCATCACGATCGACGGTCCGAATGTGATCGTCGAGGTCTTGCTGACGGTGGCCGGCTGCCCGCTGAAGGACCGCCTGACGAAGGACGTCACGGCGGCCGTTAAGCAGCTGGATGGCGTCGATCGCGTGGAAGTCGTCCTCGGCGTCATGACCGAGGAGCAGCGCCAGGCGATGGTGGCCAAGCTGCGCGCGGGCCAGCCCCAGGCCCAGGAGCGGCCGGTCGCGTTCTGGCAGCAAGGGACGCAGACGCGCGCGATCCTGGTGGCCTCGGGCAAGGGCGGCGTCGGGAAGTCGTCGGTGACGGCGAACCTCGGCGTGGCGCTCGCGCAGCTCGGCTACAAGGTCGGGATCGTCGACGTCGACGTGTACGGGTTCAGCCAGCCCCGGATGCTCGGAGCGGCCGGACGGCCCACGGCCTTCGACGGGATGGCCCTGCCGCTGGAAGCCCACGGCGTCCGGGTGATCTCGATGGGGTTCCTCGTTCCGGACGAGCAGCCGATGATCTGGCGCGGTCCGATGCTCCACAAGATCGTGCAGCAGTTCCTCGCCGACGTGTACTGGGGCGACGTCGAGTACGTCCTGGTCGACATGCCCCCGGGGACCGGTGACGTCTCGATCTCGATCGCGCAGTACCTCCCCGGGGCTGAGATGCTCCTGGTGACCACGCCTCAGGAGGCGGCCGCCAAGGTGGCCGCGCGCGCCGGCAAGATGACCGAGCAGGTCAACCTCCAGGTGCTCGGCGTCGTCGAGAACATGAGCTACTTCCTGTGCCCCGGCTGCGGCGAGAAGCACCGGATCTTCGGCGAAGGCGGCGGCAAGGCGCTGGCGTCCGATCTCGGGGTGCCCTTGCTGGGTGAGATCCCGATCGACGAGCGGCTGCGCGAAGGCGCCGACGAAGGAAAGCCGGTCGTCGTGACGGAACCGGACTCCCCCGCCGCAACGGCGATCACCGAGATCGCGAAGCAGATCGCGAAGCAAGGTCCGTCGCTGAAGGGCAAGCGGCTGCCGGTCCTGGGCGTTGCGGGTGGCGGCGGGCACCAGCACCACGACCACTAAGCGCGCCAACAAGCCGCCGATAACGTCCGTCGGGTAGTGAACGCCGACGTACACGCGGCTGAACGCGACCATGCGTGGGACGCGGGCCAACAGCTTGCGCGCGGGCTGGCGCACGTTCGGTTCGAGCACCCGGGTCACCGCGGCGGCGACCGCGGGATGGCCACTCGGATAGCTCTGGCCGGCCGGCTTGCGCACGAGGATCTGGATGTCGTCCACGTCGTACGGGCGCGCGCGCCGGTACAACAGCTTCGCGCCTTGTGCCGCGGCCCAGGCGATACCCCCGGCGGCGGCGACGTCGCGCGCGAGGCTCCGCTTGCCGAAGGCCCACAACACCGCGGAAGCGCCACCGACGGCGTACGTGGAACCGAGATCGGTGAGGACCGGCAGCGTCTTGTCCAGCGTTTCGGTCGAGCGGCCGGCGATCATCTTGCGCGCCTCTTCGTCGGCGTCGGCGAGACGGCCGCGCGCGGCGTAACCGAGCGCGCCTGCGGCAGCGATGCGCGCGAGCGGCCCGAGCACCCCCGGCCGCTTCGTCACGTGTCTTCGTGTTCCCGATCGGGCGGCGGCGTCTCGTCCGGGGTGTCGATGATGCCCGGGCCCGGCGGCGTTGGGTTCGCGCGCGGCTCGAACGACTCGCGAAGCGTCTCGCGCGCCTTCTGCGTCTCGTCTTGGAACACTCGGTAGGCCTTGCCGAGGCTGCGCATGATCTCGGGCAACTTGTTCGGTCCGAAGACGAGCAGCACGACGAGAACGATCAC
>VAYV01000295.1 GCA_005883175.1 Actinomycetota bacterium | reverse complement strand
GAGCGCAACGTGAGACCGCGCAACGCCGAGCTCAGCATGTTGATCCTCTCGATCGTGATCGCGCTCGCGACCTTCGTTCTCGTGGATTTCTCACACTCGTCGAAGGTGTCCCCGGACCTGGTGAAGTTCATGCTTGGGTTCACGGCACTCGCCGTGCTGGGTCACATCGCCGTCCGCCGGCTCGCGCCCACCTCCGACCCATTGCTCTATCCGATCGCGATCCTGCTCGCGGGCTTCGGATACGGCTACATCCGCCGGCTCGCGCCGGACCTCGCGAGCGCGCAGCTCGGTTGGATCGCGATCGGCATGGTCGCCTTCATCGCGACGCTGGCGATCGTCCGGGACCACCGGCAGCTCGAGCAGTTCCGCTATTCGTTCTTGCTGTTGGGCATCGCGCTGCTGCTGCTGCCGCTCACGCCGATCGGGAGCACCCTGGGACGCGGCGTGAAGCTGTGGGTCAGGCTCGGTCCGCTCGCGTTCCAGCCGGCCGAGCTCGCGAAAGTGGTGCTCGCGATCTTCCTGGCCGGGTACCTCGCCTCGAAGCGTGAGGTGATGACGATCGCAACCGCGCGCGTCGGCCCGCTCGGCTTGCCGGCCCCACGGCACTTCGGCCCATTGCTTCTTGCGTGGGGCCTCTCGCTCGCGGTCATGTTCTACGAGCGAGACCTCGGCTCGTCCACGCTGTTCTTCGCCCTGTTCGTGATCACCCTCTATGCCGCGACGTCCCGGAGCGCGTATGCGCTCGCCGGCATCGTCATGTTCAGCGGCGGCGTGTGGTACGCGTACGAGCACTTCGCGCACGTTTCGATCCGCATCTGTGCGTGGTTGCATCCGTGGAGCACGACAGACATCCAGTGCGGCATCAACGGCGCCGGCCGTCAGATCGCGCAGTCGGCGTTCGCGCTCGGATCCGGCGGCCTGACGGGCACCGGTCTAGGGCTCGGCCATCCGCAGCTGATCGACCCCGGTCTGCGGAGCGGCACGCTCCCAACCGACTTCATCTTCGCGGCGATCGGCGAGGAGATCGGGTTCATCGGCACGATCGCGATCCTGCTGCTCTTCGGGCTGATCGCCGCGCGCGGCTTCCACATCGCGCTTCGGTCACGCGACACGTTCGGCACGCTGCTTGCGACCGGTCTGACCGTGATCATCACCGTGCAGGCGCTGCTGATCATGGGCGGCGTTTCGCGACTGCTGCCGCTCACGGGGATCACGCTGCCGTTCGTCTCGTACGGAGGCTCGAGTATCTTCGCGAACTTCATTCTCATCGCTCTGCTGATACGGATCTCGGACGGGGAGGCCGTGACGTGAACACGTCGATACGAAAGGTGACGCTGGCGATCACCGTCGTCTTCCTGGCGCTGTTCATCAACCTCCAGGTCGTCCAAGTCGCGCGCTCGCACCAGTACTCGACGGACCCGCGCAACCCACGGCTGCTCGCCCGAGAGCTGAACATCAAACGCGGCGAGATCCTCGCGGCCGACGGAACGGTGCTGGCCGAATCGCAGGCGACCGGCAACTAGAGCTACCCGTGGCGGCGCGTGTACCCCGAGAAGAATCTCTTCGGGCACATCACGGGCTACTATACGAACTCCGTGTTCTGCGGAAGCGCGGGGCTCGAGTCTTCCTACGACGCATACCTCGCCGGGCGTGAGCCTGCGACCTCTACCAACTTCGTCGACCAGCTGCTCGGACGGAAGAACCCCGGGAACACGCTCCAGATCACGATCGATCCGAAGCTGCAGCAGATCGCCGCGCGAGCGCTCGGCAACCAGCGCGGCGCCGTCGCCGCGATCGACCCGGACACTGGGGCGGTCCTAGCGCTGTACTCCTCGACGACCTACGACCCGAACCTGATCACGAAGCCGCTCGGAGACGGGTGCATCTACCCGCCCGGCTCGACGTTCAAGATCGTCACGGCAACGGCGGGGCTGGAGAACGGGATGACGCGATTCACGTCGTTCCCGAATCCGAGCGTCCTTCGCTTGCCGCAGACGAATCAAGTGCTGCGCAACTTCACGGGCGGCGTCTGCCCACGTGGCAACCCGATCACGATGCTGAACGCGTTCGAGGTGTCGTGCGACACGACGTTCGCGCAGGTCGCGCTCCGGATCGGGATCGACAAGTTCGCCTCCGTCGCACAGCGATACGGGATCGACAAGAGCTTGAACTTCGACATCGCCGCGGCGAAGAGCTGCATGGACGCCGTGCCGGGCGGCGCGTGCAATGTGCCGCCGCAGGTGCCGCGCCCGCAGACCGCCTACAGCGGCATCGGCCAATTCAACGTGCGCATGACGGCGCTGCAGATGGCGGTCGTCGGTGCGACGGTCGAGAACAACGGCAAGGTCCCGCATCCATACCTGGTGCAGAGGATCCTCAGCCCGGACAACGGCCTGATCAAGAACACGGCCCCGTCGCTGTCGGGTGGGGTCTACAGCGATGCGACCGCGTCGGCGCTGCGGGCGATGATGATCGGGGTCGTGAAAAACGGCACAGGAACCGTGGTCGGTTTCCCGCGCAACGTGACGATCGGGGGGAAAACCGGCACCGCCGAGGTGGGCATCAAGGGCGAGCCGCCGGACGTCTGGTTCGTCGCGTGGGCGCCGCACATCGCGGTCGCCGCGATCGTCGAGAACGGCGGGCGGCTCGGCAGGAACGCGACCGGTGGCAAAGTGGCCGGGCCGATCACGAAGGCGCTCATCGTTCAGGTCCTGGCAGACGAGAAGAAGAAGACGCCATGACCTTCCAGCGCGAAAACGCGACCTTCGCCGGGGTGCTACCGTTTCTGCGCCTCGACGGGTCGAACGGTCGATGGCGACGATCCGTCCAAGGGGAAACGTGAGTCCTCGCTCGAACAACATCAGCGTCCTCTCCGACCGTTATGAGCTGAGGGATCAGCTCGGCGCGGGCGGGATGGCGGAAGTCTTCCTGGGTAAGGACCGCGTGCTCGGGCGTACGGTCGCGGTCAAGACGCTGCTCGCTCAGTACGGCGGGGACCCCCATTTCATCGAGCGTTTCCGGCTGGAAGCGCAGCACGCGGCGGCGCTGAACCATCCCAACATCGTGAGCGTGTACGACACCGGCTCTGACGACGGGACGCACTACATCGTGATGGAGTACGTCGAGGGGAAGACGCTCCGCGACATCATCCGAGAGGAAGGGCCGCTCCTCCCCGAGCGCGTCGCGGAGATCGGGGCCGACGTCTGCGCCGGCCTCGCGTTCGCGCATTCCCACGGGATCGTTCACCGCGACATCAAGCCTGCGAACATCATGGTCACGACGGCAGGAGGGGTGAAAGTCGCGGACTTCGGCATCGCGCGCGCGGTGTCCGGCGACACCGTGACGCAGACGGCGATGGTGCTGGGGACGGCGCAATACTTCTCGCCCGAGCAGGCACAGTCGGCGCCGGTCGACGCGCGCAGCGACATCTATTCGCTCGGCGTGGTGCTGTACGAGATGCTGACGCGCCAGGTGCCGTTCACCGGCTCGTCGCCGGTCGCGATCGCGTACAAGCACGTGAAAGAGGCGCCGGTCCTTCCGAGCCGCCTGAACCCCGACGTGCCGCCCGCGCTCGAAGCGATCGTCATGAAGGCGATGGCCAAGAACCCGGACAACCGTTACCAGAGCGCGCAAGAGATGCGCGAAGACTTGATGCGCGCGCTGCATGGGCGGCCTGTTCAGGCGACGCCGGTGCTCTCGGATCAGACGGGGATGATCAGCCCGCTGAGCGACGAGACGGTGGTGCTGGAGCGCGGCGGCCGCACTGTGGTGCGCCAGGAGTACGCGCCGGAGCGCCGCAGACGCCGGACCGGTTGGATCCTGCTGGCGTTCATCATCCTCGCGATCCTCGGGGTTGCGGCGTGGGCGATCCTCGGTCTGACGACCGGGCCGACGTTCAGGAATGTCCCCGACGTCACAGGTGAAACCACGACAGCAGCGATCAACCGACTCAACGCCGCAGGGCTGAATCCGATCCTCGATGATTCGACGCCCAACCCAACGGTGCCCAACGGTCGCGTGATCGGCACGAACCCCAAGGCGGGAACGAAGGTCAAGAAAGGGTCGGCGGTTCACATCTCGTGGTCGTCTGGCCCGAGTCTCGTTACCGTGCCCGACGTCACCGGCAAGACGCGGGATGCCGCGACGGCCGCACTCACGAAGGTTGGCCTAAAGGTGGGC
>VAYV01000294.1 GCA_005883175.1 Actinomycetota bacterium | reverse complement strand
GACTGCGCGGACGGGGTGCTCCGCATCGCCGAACACGGCAAGGACGGTGAAACGTACATCCTCTCCGCGCAGATCGTGACGTTCCGCGAGTGGTTCGAGGGGCTGGCGCGCGCGTCGGGGCGGAAGCCGCCGCGGTGGTACCTGAGCGAGCCCGCGCTCGCGCGACTCCAACCGCTCGCGTCGCTCGGCGCGCCGCTTGTCGGCCTTTCGCGTGGGCTCGCGCGCGAGGCGATCGCGATGTCCGTCGGCGCCCACTGGGCGTACAGCAGCGAGAAGGCGCGACGCGAGCTCGGATGGGCGCCGCGCGCGCTCGACGAAGGACTCCGGGATACGCTTGCCTGGTACCGCACGAAGGAGGGATCGCGTGCTCGGGTTCTCGTTCCGTGAGCTGATGGCCGGAAAGATCCGCATGGGCGAGACCATGCGCGCGATGCGTTTCGACTTCAAGGTCCGCGGTCCCACCATGTTCCGGCTGCTGTTCCACTGGCCCGGGACGATGACCGGCTCGGTGACGATCGACGGCTTCGTTTCCGACGCCCCGGCCACCGGCGAGCTCGAAACGGCTCCGATCCGCGGATGGATGCGGTACGGCTTCACGTTCAAAGGCCCGAGCGGCGAGCAGCTCCGCTTCGACGGACGCAAGAGGATCCGATTCATCTTCTTCGGTTGGACGGTGTTGCGCGGCAGCCTCGTCGACGAGTCCGGCCTTGAGCTCGGTCGCGCGGTTCTTCACTTCAAGTACAGCCGTCACTTCTTGCCGATGCTGATCAGCATGCGCCCCATCCGCCGGCCGCAACCGGCGACACATGCCTGACCGATTGCGCAACCGCAACCACCGCACTGCGGTCGCGCTCGCCGAGAGCTTGCTGCCGGCGTACGGCCGGCTGCCAGCCGGCGACGAGACGACCGTTGCGCGCGCGGAGGAGCTGCTCTCCGGCTTCGGTTCCCAAGCGCTGCGCGGGTACGGCGTGCTGCTGGATGTGCTCGAGCAGGCCGCGCGCGTCACGCACGGACGCGGTTTCTCGGCGCTGTCTCAGATCGAACGTGAAACGCTGCTGGCTCGCTGGGCCGACGGTGCGCTCCCGAAACGGCTGCTCGCGCTGGCGCTCAACGTCCCGATGAAGGTCGCGTACTTCGACGACGAAGAGGTCTACAAGCAGAAGAACGCGCAGTGGCGCTTCTCGAATCCGTTCGAGCAGCCCCGCTGGATGAACCAAGTCACGCGCGGCGAAGACCTCGCCGAGGGTGAGATCGAGTGCGACGTCGTCGTCGCAGGCACGGGCGCCGGCGGCGGCGTGATCGCGAAGGAGCTGTCGGATCGCGGCCTTGCGGTGCTGATGCTGGAGGAAGGCGAGTACCGGACGCGCGCGGACTTCATCGGCGACTCGGCCGACGCGTTCCGGCGCTTCTACCAAGCGCAAGCACAGCTCGGGTCGATCGGAAACACCGTGATCCCGATCCCCGCCGGCCGGATGGTCGGCGGCTCGACGGCGATCAACACCGGGACGTGCTGGCGCACGCCGGACTGGGTGCTCGAGGACTGGGCGCGGGAGCTGCCCGACCTGTCGCCGGGCAACATGTCCCAGTACTTCGAGCGCGTCGAGCTGCAGTTGCAGGTTGAACCGGCGTCACAGCCGGCGCTCGGGATGGTCGCCAACGTGATCGCGCGCGGAGCGGATGTGCTCGGCTGGTCGCACCGGCCGCTCAACCGGAACGCGCCCGGCTGCGACGGCTCGGGCATCTGCGACCTCGGGTGCCCGACCGACGCGCGGCGGAGCACGAACATCTCGTACGTCCCGCCGGCCCTGGCGAACGGGGCGATGCTGCTCACCGGTGTGCGCGCCGAGCGCGTGTTGATGGATCCGAGCGGGCGCGCGATCGGCTTCGAAGCGCGCGCGCTGGCATCGGGACGCATGATCCGGATCCACGCGCGCGCGACGGTTCTTGCGTGTGGAACGTTGCTGACGCCCGTCGTGTTGCAGCGCCAAGGGCTGCACAAGGGACTGCCGCACGTCGGCCGCAACCTTTCGATCCACCCGGCCACAACGGTGAGCGCGCTGTTCGACGAAGAGATCCGTGGGTACGCGGCGATCCCGCAGGGGTACTGCGTCGACGAGTTCCATCGGCAGGGCATCTTGATGATGGGCGCCTCGGCGCCGATCGACCTCGCGCCGGCACAGTACGCGTTCACGGGGCGCAAGCTGATGGAGATCATGGACTCGTACGAACGCGTCGCGAACTTCGGCGTCATGGTTGAGGACTCGCCGAACGGCCGCGTGCGGCCGGGTCTGTTCGGCCGGCCACTCATGAGGTCTATCCGGCGCTCCACGGGCATCGCGTGTTGCGCTCGACGGCGGACGTCGAGCGGCTTGAAGCCTCGACCCCGCGCGCGATCGACTGGTTGCTGACCGCATTCCATCCTTTGGGGACGTGCCGGATGGCTCTCGGTTCTGATCGTGGCGTCGTGTCACCGTCGCACGAGGTGTTCGGCGTGCCGGGGTTGTACATCGCCGACGGCAGCGTGGTGCCGAGCGCAGCGGCGGTGAACCCGCAAGTGACGATCATGGCGCTCGCGACGCGCGCGGCCGACCTGCTGGCCGATCGGTTGACGGCCGCGCGCGCGGCGTGATCCTGCAGACGCGCGATCTCGCGCGCCGGTCCCCGCCGGCCGGG
>VAYV01000272.1 GCA_005883175.1 Actinomycetota bacterium | reverse complement strand
TCGCGGTACGCGCGGTTGCGCGCCTGTGCGAGGTGGCGCCGGGCCTCGATCCGGTTCTGTTGATGCTCGGCGGGCCGTCGGGCCGAGCAGGCCTGCGCGCCGAAGACCTCGAGAAGCTCGCTGCGGACCTCGGCATCGCCGACCGCGTTCTTTTGCGGGATCCGGTGCCCCACGACGACCTGCCCGGTTTCTACCGCGCCGCCGACGCGGTTCTCGTCCCGTCGCGGACCGAGTCGTTCGGCCTCGTTGCGCTCGAGGCGTCGGCGTGCGGCACGCCGGTCGTGGCGACAGATGTCGGCGGGCTGCGGACTGCGGTGCGTGACGGCGTCACCGGGTCTCTCGTTGCCGGGCGGGACCCGGAAGACTTCGCGCGCGCACTCGCGCACATCCTGACCGATCGGCGGTCTGCGGCCGCGATGGGACAAGCCGGCGCGCGGTACGCGCGCCGCTACGACTGGCGGCGCGCCGCTGCCGATCTGCTGCTCGTCTACGAGGAGCAAAGCGCGCTCCTCGCAGAAGCCTCGGGCTCGTAGACCGGCCGCGCAGCCGGGTCCGGCTATCATTGGCCCATGACGCTGCTCAGCGGCAAGCACGTTCAGCTTCGCCGAGTCGAACCGGACGACTACCCCGCGATCCAGACATGGCAGAACGATCCCGAAGTCTTCTACTGGATGGACTACGAGCACGCGTTCTCGCTCGACGACATCCGTCGGTCCGAAGAGCGAGCGTGCACCGAGGGACACCCCTTCGTGATCGTGGCCGAGGGCCGGGCGGTCGGGCGCATCGGCTTGAACAACTTCAGGTCGCGTGACGAGATGGCGTCGCTGTACATCTTCGTCGGCGACCGAGAAGTGCGCGGCAAGGGCTACGGGATCGATGCGCTGATGGCGCTCATCGCGTACGGATTCGACGTCCTCAACCTTCGCAAGATCGAGCTTTGGACGCTTGCGCACAACGAGCGCGCGATCCACATGTACAAAGCCGCGGGTTTGGTCGAAGACGCGCGCATTCCAGAGCGCTCGTATAAAGAAGACGGCTGGGCCGACCACCTCGTGATGAGCATCGATCGCGATTCATTCAGCCGCACGCGCACCTCCTACGGCATCTGATGCTGCGTGGCCTCTCCGGCCGAAATGATCGAACGCTTCTTCGAGCAAGCCGACATCCCGTACAAGCTCGTCGCTGAGGGTCGGTGGGCCGCGCAATTGCGCGGCGAACGGAAGCACACGATCCCCCTGGGCGTCGCGCTCTCGAGCGACCGCGTGGTCTTCGAGTCGTTCTTCATGCGACGTCCCCAAGAGAACAAGGATGCGTTCTACGAGCTGATCGTCGGCTCGATCCTGATCGAGGCCGACGGGCTGTTCAACGCGGCGATCGAGATCGGGTTCAAGAGCTATCTCGAAGCGGATATGGCGTGGCGTGCGCGCAACGCCGAGGCGTCCTCCTAGCGCCGCCGGGACAGGATCCGCCCGCCGATCATGACCAGCGCGGGCGACGCGAGCGCGGCGGGGTCGACTCGAGGATCGCCGTCGTAGAGAACGAGATCGGCCGGCGCACCCTCTTCGAGGTCAGGCACGCCGAAGTATCCGCGCGCTTCCGTGGTGGCCGCTGCCAGTGCCCCCTCCGGCGATAGCCCGTACTCGTGAAGGGCGACGACTTCCCGCCAGAACTCCGCCGGCGGGACGGTGTCGGAGCCGGCGAGGATCGTGACGCCCAGAGTGGACGCCAGCGGAAGCAGCTCGTACAGGGTTTCTGCGTAGAAAGACCGCACTCGAGATTGGTACTCGGGATCGGAGAGAGGGTGACTCGTGAAACCGCGCACCGCCGTAATCGTGGGGCACCACGCCGTGCCGCGCTCTGCCATCAGCTCGACCTGCGACTTCGTCGCGTTGCAGGCGTGCTCGATCGAATCGACGCCGGTCGCCAGCGCGATGTCGACGGACTGCTCGTCGATACAATGCAAGGCCACACGAGCACCGGCTGCGTGGGCAGCGTCGACCGCGCTGGCGACCACGTCTCGATCGTAGTGCGATTCGACCTTCCCGGTTTCGGGCGAGAACCAGTCGCACACGATCTTGACCCACCACGATCCGGCCGCGACCTGTTTGGTCGCCGCAGCGGCGAGATCGGATGGCTCGGTCGGAAGGATCCAATCCGGGATGTACCGGCCGGGAGGCGCGAGGAAGCGACCGGCCGCGGCGAGACGCGGTCCCTGCTGAGCAACGGCCGCCATGCTGATGCCCCCGGTATCCCGGAGGTACGTGACGCCGGCGCCGAGGTAGTCGAGCACGTTCTCGCTGACGGTCTCGTCGGCGCCGGGCGTCAAGTCTCGATCGGAAAGGTCGAACGTCGTGTGTGCGTGCGCGTCGACGAGGCCCGCGGTTGCGAACCCGCCGAACAGCGGATCCGTGTGATCGTGCGGCGTGAACGTGATGCGCCCGTCGATCACCCAAAGCTCGACGTTCGTCGCGACGACGTGGTAGCTCATCGCGACGACTGTACCGCTTGGGGTGCTTGCAAAGATTTGCGGGAAGATTTTTTTCACGCTCTATTGCCTGGTTTTTCATTCACCTGCGCTTTTGCAAAACGACCAGGTCTTTTCCCATTCTTGAAACGAGAGAATCGCGTGGTATCTTTCGCGTGCCCCGAGCGGCCGGAACGGCCGAATCAGGGAACCGACTGGGAACGCTGCGGGCGGGCTGGCCGTAAGGAGCCCAACCGAGTGGGGGTGCACTGTCAGGCCGGTAGGGAAAGCTAACTTGCTGGTCTGGCGGGTAAACTACCAGAAGGGTAAGTAACCCAAAGTCGAACGTCTGTGGGGTTTACCACAAGGAAACCAAGACGGTTCGTGGGGGTTGCTCGGGGCACTTAGGGCCCGGGGAGTCTGAGGGCGGATCGCGAAGCGCCGCAAGGTGTAACGCGGACCACCGGTAGGACACCTCGGGCCCTATGTCACTTTCAAATCGCGTAACTCTCTTCTTCTCTTTCTGCGATGCGCGCGCACCTACAATCATTTCGTGCTGCGCAACCTGATCCTCGGTGTGATCAATCGACCCTTCGTGCGGCGATTGGCGACGGGGGGGCTCGGAAGGAAGGTTGCTCTCCGCTTCGTCGCCGGTGAGGACATCGACCACGCGGTCGAAGCGATCCGCGCGATCAATGCGGAAGGAGCATCTGCGAGCGCCGACTACCTCGGCGAGAACGTCACGGACCTCGAGCAAGCCAAGGCAGCCGCGGGCGTCTATCTGGCCACCCTCGACCGCATCGCCGGGGAGGGGCTATCCGCGAACATCAGCGTGAAGCTGACGCAGCTCGGGCTGGATGTCGACGGCGGCCACGCGTTCGACCTGATCGAGGGGATCGTCGTGCGTGCGGCGGAGATCAAGACGTCGGTCACGCTCGATATGGAAGACCATCGCTACACCGAGCGGACGGTCGAGGCCGCGGTTCGTTTGGGGCACGCCCATCCGGGGGCCGTCGGCATCGCGATCCAGGCTTACCTGCACCGTTCGGCGGCCGATATCGAGCGGCTCATCGAAGCCAAGGTCGGCGTCC
>VAYV01000279.1 GCA_005883175.1 Actinomycetota bacterium | reverse complement strand
GATCCCGCGACGCGAGCGCAGATCGCCGAGATCTACCGCCGCGTGTGGAACCTGGTGAAGGAGCCCGTGTACGGGGACATCGACGCCATCGAGGACCGGTCGCAGCGGCAGCTCTTGCAAGCGACCGACCGGCTTGCGGCGGCCGTCGATGAGGCTCCGCTGTTCATCTTCGCGATGCTCGACCGTTCGAAGCTCGGCGTGATGGTGACGCCGGACCTGCAGACGCTGCTCGAACCGTCGTCCGCGTACGGCGCCGTGTGGGCGGCGATCGAGAACATGCTGCTCGCCGCGCGCGCGCTCGAGGTCGGTGCGCTCACGACGAACCTCACGCGGCTGATGGACACCGAGGTGCGGCAGATCCTCGGCTACCCCGAGCACGTCGAGACGGTCAGCATGCTCGCGCTGGGACGGCCGCGCGCGCCGGCGCGGTTCGGCCCGACCACGCGGCGGCCGGTCGGCGAAGTCGGCCATTCCGAGCGGTGGGGCCGGCCGATCTAGACGGGACAAACGCCCCCTGTGCCCCGGCCGGGGCGCTGCCGATACTTACGCCGTGGGGAGGTTCGCGCGCGCGCTCGCAGTGGCGGCGATGGTCACAGCCATCGCCGTGCCGGCCGCCGCCATCCCACCGCCCGGAGCCCCGGCGTGTTCCGTCTTCCCATCCAACAACGTGTGGCACGCGGACGTTTCGAAGCTGCCGGTGAACTCGCACAGCAGCGCGTGGCTGTCGTCGATGAACGCATCCTCGACGCACCTGCACCCGGACTTCGGCCCGTCGGGGGGCTTCCCCTACGGCATCCCGTACGACGTCGTGTCGAGCTCGCACGCGAAGGTGTACCTCACGTTCGACTACGCCGACGAGAGCGACAAAGGACCGTATCCGTTCGACGGGAATACGAAGATCGAAGGCGGTCAGAACGCCGGCGGCGACCGCCACGCGATCATGATCGACTCGGGGACGTGCAAGCTCTACGAGCTGTACGACGCGCACTACTCCTCGAGCGGATCGACCGCGGGATCGGGCGCCATCTGGAGCCTCACCTCTACGTCGACCACGCGATCCGCGTGACGGCGCAACAAACGGACCGCTCGTACATCTGGCCGGCGCGTCACCAGGCCGGCGCAGCGAACAATGCCAACCTCCCGCCGATGGGCGCGCGCTTCCGCCTCAAGGCCGGCTACGACATCTCGCCCTTCCGCGCCGACACGCAAACCATCTTGCGCGCGATGAAGAAGTACGGCTTGATCGTCGCCGACAACGGCTCGAACTGGTACTTCCAAGGCAACGCCGAGAACGGATGGAACACCTCGATGCTCGACCAGTTGAAGACGGTGCCGGCGAGCGCATTCGAGGCGGTGGACGAATCCTCGCTGATGGTGTCGTCCGACTCCGGTCAGATCAAGACGACGTCGAGCCGCCCGGTCCGCCGCATCTCAGTGAACACGCCGAGCACCCCGTGGCCGACGCCGTCACGACACGTCACGGCCACGGTCGCTGCGAAGACGATCACCCCGGCAAGCCGATCCCCGATGCCGAGTCCCACGCCATCGACGAGGGTGGTAGCCGCCACACCCCATGCGAAACGAAATACCTCGATCCAGATCTGGATCCTCCTCGCTGCGGCGTCCGCAGCGGCTCTCCCGTTCTTGATCCGGCGCGCGCGTCAGAAGTCGAACCTGCCCTCGAAGTGAGCCCCGGCCTCCGGGCGGGCTAACTGGTACAGCGCGATGCGGTGCCCACCGGGCGCCGCGAACGAGCAGCACGGCCCGTGCGGGATCTCGAACGTCTCCTCGCGTTGCCAGCCGTGCTGCTCGAGCTCTTTCAGCGAACGCTTCAGATCGCTCACGCGATACACGAGGATCCGAGCACGTCGGTGAAGTACTTCATGTCCCGCGCAACGTCGTCGCTCGGCGTGTAGATGAAGTCAAGCTGGTCGAACGGAATCATTGGTCCAGCGGTGCGACACCGAAGCCGACGGTGAAGCGCCGGCACCAGATGACCGCGCTGTGGTACTTCGTCGGGTCGGCGCCCGTCGGAACGCGGTAGTTCTGGCTGCCACGGTTGCCCTTCAGCGCGCCGAGCTCGAGGTAGTGCGCGCCGTACGCGTGCCACCCGAGGTCGGCCGAGAGCTCCGAAAGGTACACGCGGAGGTCTGGGCCGTTGGACGTGTCGAGACCTTCGAACCGCAGCACGACGGAGCCGTCGGCAAGCCGGAGGAGACGCGCGCGCCCGGTCGTTCGGTGCTCGAGGCTGCGGAACGAGCCGTGTGCGATCTCGACCGTCGCATGCGGCGACGCCGTTGCCGTGACGGTCGCCATCGGCTCGGTCTCGTTCACCGTCTTCTCGATGAAGAGCTTCTGCGGCTGGAACCACAGCAGAACGAACACGGTCAGACCGACCGCGACCGTCCCCACCGTCCCCACGAAGAGACGGTGACGCGCGATGAATCGTCCCACCTTCACCAGGCCGACCTCAGTTCGATCGTACTCGGATTAGGTCGCGCGGCGGCCCGGCTATCAGAATGGACCCGTGGCGGAACCAAAGCGCGTCGTGATCGTCGGGGGCGGCTTCGGCGGCCTGGCGTGTGCGCGCGCGCTCGACGGCACCGATGCCGCAGTCACGCTGCTGGACCGGCACAACTATCACCTCTTCACGCCGCTCCTATATCAGGTAGCCACGGCGTTGCTGGATCCATCCGACATCGCATTCCCGCTGCGGCGCGCGTTCCGGAAGTCCCCCAACGTGCGGTTCCGCCAAGCGACGGTGACCGGCGTGGACCTGGACGCGCGCACCGTTCGCACACACGCCGGCGACGAGATCGGCTACGACACGCTCGTGCTCGCGACCGGCGGGACGAACAACTACTTCGGCAACGCGCCGCTCGCCGAGCATTCGATCGGCATGAAGACGCTCCCGGAAGCGATGAGACTGCGCAATCACGTGCTTTCGTGTCTTGAAGAGGCCGAGCAAACACGCGAGGCCGACGAGCGGCGGACCTGGCTCACGTTCGTCGTCGTCGGCGGAGGACCGACGGGGGTCGAGTACGCGGGCGCGCTCGACGAGCTGCTCGACCTGGTTGTGGGTCGGGACTATCCGAGCTTGAAGCGGAGCGACGCGCGCATCGTGCTCGTCGAGGGTCTGGACAGGCTGCTCGGCGCGTTCCATCCGAAGCTGGGCCGGTACGCCGAGGAGACGCTGCGTCGCTTCGGGATCGAGGTCAGAACACAGGCGCTGGTCGAAAAGGCGGACGACTCGTCGGTCACGCTGCGGAGCGGCGAGACGATCCACGCCAGGACGATCGTGTGGTCGGCAGGTGTGCGGCCGTCCGACCCGCTGAATGGGGCGCCGCGCGCGCGCTCGAAACGGCTGGAGGCCGACGAGTACTTGCGGTTGCGCGGTCGCGACGAGGTCTTCGTCATCGGCGACGCGGCATCGGTTGCGACGCCGAAAGGCGAGCTGCCGATGCTCTCACCGCCGGCGATGCAGGAAGGCCGGTACGTCGCGCGCGCGATCAACACCGGGCGTTCGACGAAGCCGTTCCACTACCTCGACAAAGGGACGATGGCGACGATCGGCCGGCACGCGGCGGTCGCCGACGTGCGGGGCGTCAAGCTCAAGGGGATCCTCGGCTGGCTCGCGTGGCTGTTCGTGCACATCTACTACTTGATCGGGTTCCGGAACCGGGTCGCCGTTCTCGCCTCGTGGGGGTGGAACTACTTCCTCCGCGACCGGCCCATCAGGCTGATCGTGCGCGGTGATCCGGACCCCCTGGCGGACGAGATCGACCGGGGCTAGCGGCTCCGGCTAACGGTGGGCTGGGAACTGCACCACCTGCTGGAACGTCGGCCGGTTCACCCACGGCATCGCCGGGACGGCGCCTACGCCCGTCGCCGAGAACTGGATGTCGTCGTTCGCCGGGTTGCACTTCCCCGTTCCGTTCGAGCGGCTGCACGTCCACGCCGTCGGGTTCGACGAGCCATATACCTGAGTTAAGTGATCGATCGTCGCTTGTAGCGCGGCCACCAACGCCGAGGGGCATGCACCGACGCTCCCCGATCCGCAGTAGTCCTGCGAATACGGGTGCGCGGCGTCGCCGATCGACTGCTGCAGCGCGCGCTGCAGGTACCCCTCCCAGCCGCCGTCGTACGCGGACCCTCCGGGACCCGGCGGGTTGTTGAGGCCGTTCAGGCTCCGAAGCAGGTTGAACTGCGCCGGATCGAGCCACGGATCGAACACCGCGTGCGCGAGCCGCGGGTATAGGTCGTCCATGATCGCGACC
>VAYV01000044.1 GCA_005883175.1 Actinomycetota bacterium | reverse complement strand
TCCGGCGTCACGCCGAATCGCCCGGACGCGACCTGCTTGATCGCCGAGTTCTTCTCGGTGTGGTAGCGGGCGGGGTCCTCCCCGCCCTCGCCGGTGTTCGCCTTGCCTCCGATGCGGCGCAGCGCGATCGCCAGCGTCTCGTGCGCCTCCTTGCTGATCGCGCCGTGGCTGATCGCACCCGTCGAGAACCGTCTCGTGATGTCGCCGACGGGTTCCACCTCCGCCAAGGGGATCGGCTCCGCCGCCGGAACCATCTCGAGCAGATCGCGGAGCGCCGCCGGAGGCCGCTCGTTCACTATCCGCGCGAAATTCAAGTACTGGTCGTAGCTGGGGTCTGCAGCAATCGCGCTCTGCAGCACGTGTGCTGCTTTCTCGCCGGCGTCGGTGTCCGACTCGGTTATGTCGACTTCCTCTTCACCTTCCTCATCGGCGGCTTTCGTCGACTTCAAGTGCACCAAGCCGGGGTCGACGGTCTCGTGCATATGGCGGACGACGTTGGGGTTGGTCTGGTGGTATTCACCATCGCGGTGGAACTTGATAAAGCCGGGGTTCGCGAGCTTCGGCGCTTCGCCGCCGAACGCTTCGGTGTGGCGCGCGAGCACGTCGGCGGCGATCTCTTCGAAACCGACGCCGCCGACCGGCGAGGGCGTCCCTTCGAAGCAGAGGTCGACGATCTCTTGCGACAGGCCGACCGCGTCGAAGATCTGCGCGCCGCGATAGGAGTCGACGCAGCTGATCCCCATCTTCGAAAGGATCTTGAGCACGCCTTCCTCGGCTGCAGTGCGGTAGTTCAGCAACGCCTGCTCCGGCGAGGCGATGTCGCGCGTGCGTCCGCCGGACGCCAGCTGCGACACGGTCGCGAGCGCCAGCCGCGGATAGATCGCTTCGGCGCCGTACCCGAGCAGACACGCGAAGTGGTGAGACTCGCGCGCATCGTCGGTCTGCACGACGATCGACGTGCGCGTGCGGTGCCCGGCTCTCAGAAGCGCGGTGTTAACGGCGCCGACCGCAAGCAACGACGGCACCGGCGCGCGCTCGGCCGACACGTTCTCGTCGCTGATCACCAAGATGGCGCTGCCGGTCGTCGCCGCGCGCTCGGCGCCTTCCGCCAGCGACGCGATCGCCGCGCGCAACCCGTCGGCGCCGTCGGCGGCGGCAAACGTGGCGTCTAAGAACGTGCCACCCGGTGGCTTGAACAACAGGAACGTCTCGTACTCGAGCAGCGCGCCGCCTTCCGGCCGCTCCCAGAGAACGGGGTCGCGCGGGCCGAGCAGCGTGCGCAGGCTCATCACGTGCCGCTCGCGCAGGTGGTCGATCGCCGGATTGGTGACTTGCGCGAAGCGCTGCTTGAAGTAGTTGTAGAGCGGCCGGCGGTGCTCGCTGAACACCGCGGCCGCGGTGTCGTCTCCCATCGAGAACGTCGGCTCTTTGCCGTTCGTCGCCGACGGTCGCAGCACCAACGTGATCTCCTCGCGCGTGACGCCGTGCGTGATCTGCAGCTGCGTCAGCTCGTCGGGGATCTCGACCTGCGGATCACCGGGCGACGCGTCCGCGCGGTACTCGGACAGCCACAAGCCGAACGGGCGCTGTGCCGCGATGCGCTTCACGGGGTCTGCTTGGAAACCGCCGTCTGTAGGGTCGACGAAGATCATGTCGCCCGGTCCGAGCTTACCTCGCCGCACGCGGCCGTGCCCGCGCAGCGAAACGGCGCCGGCCTCGGACCCAACGGCGATCAGGCCGTCGTCGCACACGAACGTGCGCAGGGGACGCAGCCCGTTGCGGTCCAACGATGCGCCTACGCGGAACCCGTCGGTGAAGATCAGGCCGGCCGGGCCGTCCCACGGCTCCATCAGCGACGCGTGCCAGCGATAGAAGTCGGCGACCTGCGGGTCCATGTCCGCCGCGCGCTCCCACGCCGCGGGGATCATCATCGCCACGACGTGGCGGATGTCGCGGCTCTCCCCCGGCTTCGGGCCCTCGCGCACCAGCAGCTCGATCGCGTTGTCGAGCATCGCGGAGTCCGAGCCCGTTTCGTCGATCACCGGCCGCAGCACTTCTTCCTCGAGTAGCGACCACTTACCGAGCCGGCCCTCGCGCGAGCGCATACGGTTGACGTTGCCGGCGATGGTGTTGATCTCACCGTTGTGGCAGAGCATCCGGAACGGCTGCGCGCGCGTCCACGACGGTGACGTGTTCGTCGAGTAGCGCTGGTGATAGATCACGAACGACGCGTCGAAGCGCGGGTCGGCCAGGTCCTTGTAGAACTCGGCGAGCTGATCGGCCGCGACCAGGGCCTTGTACGTCACGGTGCGGAAGCTGAACGACGGGAAGTAGATCGTGCGGCCCTCGTGCAAGATCGTCTTTTCCGCGCGACGGCGGGCGCGGTGGCAGTGCCGCTCGGCCTCGTCGGCGTCGACGCCGACCGGCCGCAGCAGCAGCGCCTGACGGATGCGCGGCATCAACGCGAGCGCGCGCCCGCCGAGCGCGTTGTGCTCGACCGGAACGTCGCGCCACGCGATCACGTCGATCGCTTCCGCGCGACAGGCTTCCTCGACGATGCGCTGGAGATCGAGCTCGGAGGTGTCGTCCATGACGAAGACCATGCCGACGCCGATCCACTCCGGTTCGACCTCCGGCAGCCCGAGCCGGGTGGCCTCCGCGGCGAAGAAACGACCGGAGATCGGGACGAGCAGCCCTGCCCCGTCGCCCGTCTTGGCGTCGGATGCGACGGCGCCGCGGTGGCGGACGTTGCAGAGCGCGCTGATGGCCGTCTCGACCATCGCGCGGCTCGACCGGCCTTCGGCATCGGCGACGAAGCCGATGCCGCAGGCGTCCCGTTCGATCCGAGGATCCCAGCCCATCAAAGGCCTCTTCTTCCTGGGGAAAATAGAAAAGGCGCCCCAGTTCGGAGCGCCGTTGCTCGTCGTCGAGCGATGGTACCAGTGTTACAGGCGTGTGACCAGCGTGTTCTCCAGCTTTCCGAGGGTCTGATACGCACCTCTACCTGCTGCTATGCTGTGTTCACGGATGGCACCGCCGTCCCGTGAGGTTTCGCTTCCGGCTCCTCCTTTCGGACGACTCGGGTTTGGGACCTTTCCGAGTGTCCGACTTTCGGACTCACCGACGCAGTTTTTGCTGCGCCAAGGAGGAACACCGCATGACATCAGGTACACCCGCGCGCGCCGAGGACGACGTGGACGAAGAACCCGTTGAAACAGAAGTCCCCGTCGCAGTCCCCGCGCCGAGCTTCGCCAACTTCGGGGTCTCCAAAGCCGTCGTCGACGCATTGTCGATGCGCAACATCGACGGCACGTTCGAGATCCAAGCCTTAGTCCTTGCCGACGCGATCGCCGGACGCGACGTGCTCGCCAAGTCGCGCACCGGATCCGGCAAGACGCTCGCGTTCGCCGTCCCCATCGTCGAGCGGCTCGAGCACGACCAGAAGAGTCCCACCGCGCTCATCCTCGTTCCGACACGCGAGCTCGCAACGCAGGTCGCCGACGAGTTCCGCGGCATCATCGACCCGAAGGGCATGAAGGTTGCCACCGTGTACGGCGGCGTTGGGCTTCAGGATCAAGGCAAGCGCGCCGCGAAGGCAGACGTCATCGTTGCGACGCCCGGCCGGCTGATCGACCTCGTTAACCGCAGGCTCGTGAAGCTCGACCGCGTGCGCATCTCGGTGCTCGACGAGGCCGACAGGATGCTCGACATGGGGTTCCTGCCCGACGTGAGCAAGATCCTCGCGATGCTTCCGCCGGAACGTCAGACGATGATGTTCTCCGCGACGCTCGACGGCGAAGTTGGTCATCTCGCGCAGCGCTTCACGGTCGACCCGGTGCGCCACGAGATCGTGGACGACCGGCCGCTCGTCCGCGAAGCCGATCACAAGTTCATCCCGGTGGACCCGGGAGAGAAGATCAACGTCCTCGTGCGCGAGCTTGCCGCCGAGCGCGGGCTGACCTTGATCTTCGTCCGCACCAAGCGCGGCGCCGATCGCCTCGCGGACACGCTGAAGACACATGGGTTCCAGGCGCAAGCATTGCACGGCGACATGAGCCAGCCTGCGCGCGAGCGCGCGCTCGCCCGGTTCGAGTCGGGCGCGCGCGACGTGCTTGTCGCGACCGACGTTGCGGCGCGCGGGCTCGACCTGGAGCACATCACGCACGTCGTGAACTACGACCCGCCCGAGGACGCGAAGGCGTACGTCCATCGCGTCGGCCGGACGGCGCGCGCAGGCCGTGGCGGCACCGGCATCACGCTCGTGCTCCCCGACCAGAGAGGGGACGTAAGCCGGATCGCGCAAGCGCTCCAGCTGCACACCGAGCTGACCGACGCCGGCATGAAGATCCACCCGCCGCGCGTGATCTACCGCGGAGGCCGCGGACGGAACAGCTTGCTCGGCCGCCGCTCGAAGAGACGCTTCTAAGCCAGCCGGTAGATGTGTGACGCGTCCGAGTAGTACACGACGTGGTTCGGCGCTTGCGTGACGGCCAGCCGGCATCGTGAGGGACCGTTCCGGACCGACCCGCCCCACAGGATGAGCATGCCGCGCGCGTACGTGCAGAGCACCAGGTGTCCTGCATAGCCGCTCGGGCCTGAGGAATCGACGTACCACGCGCCGGTCGGAACGACCGTGCTCGTCTCGCTGCTCCAGGTCGGACCGTGCTGGCCGGCGCCGCACGACGTGTGGCCTCCGAGCGGATGGCTGTACCCGTAGCAGTTCGGCCACTGGTACCCGCCGCCGCGCACGACGCCGTCGACGACCGTGTCGTACCCGGTGCTCGGGCTGCCGGCGTCGCCGGTCGGTCCGTTGCTGGTGATCGCGATCCGTCCCGAGGATGAGATCGCGAGACCGAATGGGTTCCGGAACCCGTAAGCGTACACGGCGTTGCCGAACGGGTTGCCCGGCGCCGGCCGTCCGCTCGGCGTGAACCGCAGCAGCTTCCCGCGCACGTCGCCCTTGTTCTGCGCGGTGCTCGCGATGTGCTCGTCCCCCAGAGACACGTAGAGCATGCCGTCCGGCCCGAACGCGATCCTCCCGCCTTTGTGACAGCAGTCCCCTCCGGCCGGCAGCGTGATGATGATCTTCGGATTCGTTCCCTTGCCGGCACAATCCGTCCAGCGGATCACGTACTGGTGCGCGTAGTCCGATCCCGAGAAGAACGCGTATACGTGGCGGTCCCGTGGGAACGTGGGACTGATCGCAAGTCCGAGCAGCCCTCGCTCGCTGTACGAGCCGCCGGGTTGGGTCGTGACGGTGGACACGCGCGCAAACACGCGCGACCGGCCACCCTGCCAGACGCGCACGGTCCCCGACCGCTCGGTCCAGAACAGACGGCCGTCGGGTGCGAACGCGAGCGCCGTCGCGAAGTTGGCGTTGATCGTTCCGCGCGGCGCGGATTGTTGCCCGACGCTGCACGACGCAGCTGGAGATCTCGAGCTCGTCTGTGCCGGCCTTGGAGTTGAAGACGAGGAAGATACCGTCGGGCCGGAGGTTGGAGAAGAGGAAGACGGTGTCGCCGCCGGTTTCCGCGTGCCCGACGAACACGCGATGAGGCATAAGCAGAGGACGAGGGTGGGGCCGGCGAACGGTCGTCGATGCACGGCATCTTTATAGTCGCCGAGACCCGATGATGCTGCGAAGAGTTTCCTTCGCGAGAACCTGAGCGTGCGCTGTCAGCTACACGAGTGACCGGGGCGGATCCGACCTGTACATCGGATCCGCCCCGACCTACTCCGCGTTGCTGGACTGCTCCGGCTTCGGCGCGACCGGAATAACGCCGGGCAAGCCCACGACCAGCGTGCTACCCGGTGCGCCGCCGATCGCCTGCAGCATCCGCAGCTGCAGCAGTGCTGGGTTGTCGTTCACCGCGCGCGCGGCGTTCGCCAGGTTGCGCAGGGCTGCCGTCTCACCGCGCGCCTTCTCGAGCGCGGCCAGACCCTCCTGCTTCGCCTGAACCACCTGCGCGAAGATCTTCTTCAGCTCGCCGGGGAACATGATGTCCTTGATGTCGGCGGCCAGCAGCCGCAGGCCGAGTGCTGCGATCGGCTCGGTTGCGGCCTGAACGAGACCCTCCGCGAACCGCGAACGGTTCTCAAGGAGCTCGTCGATCTTCGCGCCGCCAACGATGTCCCGAAGCGCCATCTGCAGCGTCAGGTACAGGGCGGACATCGCGTCCTGCGTCTTGTTAAATGCGACGTCGAGGTCGGCCACCTCGTACTGGGCGACGATGCTGACCTTCAAGGTCACGCCGTGCGAAGACAGGACCTCCTGACCCGGGATCGTCACGAAGGCAGGCCGGATGTCGACCGGCCGGACCAGTGTGTCGCGCGCGCGTAGCAAATAGCGGCCCGGCTCGAGCACGCGAATGAATCGACCCTCCCGGTACAGCATGCCTCGCTGGAACTCGAAGATCACGACCTTCAGGAACGGACCGCGACGAACACCGCTCCGGGGGTCGAAGAACAGCTGCGAACGCATCATCATCATTGCTCCTCCTTTCCTTTTCTTCGTTGTTGTCTCGACACTGTGGTGCGCAACGCTCGAAGGGTCACAAGCGCGAAGCGGAGATCCGAAGATCTGCAAGGTTTCGAGCTTGCTGCGGGAGACCGCCGACCCTTGCGAGCGCGCGCGGTGGGGAGTCGAACCCCGGTCGCCAACCGATTGAGACGGACCGATGGGCAAAGCTGCATCGACGATGTCGACGCCGCTGCTGGGTGCTCCCGTCGAGCCGCGTGCAGGACTCGAACCTGCTCCTGCCGTTTACGAGACGACTGCTCTTCCCGATGAGCTATCGCGGCCGTGTGCCCCGAGAGGGAGTCGAACCCCCACGCCTTGCGGCACCGGTTTCTGAGACCGGCGCGTCTTCCGATTCCGCCACCGGGGCAGGTTCGCCGCCAGAGAAGGGATCGCACCTCCGTCTCCCGGGTTTCAACCGGGCGCTCGTCTGCGTGAGCTATCTGGCGAGACGTCGTCGCGGGTGCGGGGATCGAACCCGCATCGCCGGATTATGAGACCGGCCGGGCACCATGCCCTGCCACCCGCATCGGGCCTCGGGCCAAGGATTCGAACCCCGATCCGCACGTTCAGAGCGTGCTGTGCTTCCGGTTGCACCAGCCCGAGATTTAAGCTGTCAGGGTGGGAC
>VAYV01000282.1 GCA_005883175.1 Actinomycetota bacterium | reverse complement strand
GCGCTCGACCGGGATCTGGCCGCATCCGCTGACGATCACGCGCATGACCGGGTTCTTCCACAACGACGCTTTGGCAAGGTAACGCGGCCGCCGGCCGGCTCGGTCGACGAGATACGCGGTGCAGAGCGGATCGAAGTTTGAGATATGGTTCGGCGCGACGATGGCCGGTCCGGTCCGCGGGATCTTCTCGACGCCGTCGATCTTCCACCGGAACAGCAGCCGCAACACCGAGACGAGGATGTTTCGAACGATGACGTATATGGGCTCCACGAACGATCTCCCCGTCCGCCGATGAGCGCCATTCTAATGGGACGCCTCTAAACCGAGCAGCCTCGGTGTTCGCATGAAGATCTGCCTCGTCCCGATGAAGCCGCTCGAACACGCGAAGGCCCGCCTGGCCCCTGTGCTCTCAGCGGACCAGCGGCGTGCGCTCTCGCTCGCGATGCTGACCGACGTCGTTCGAGCAGCCGGCGCACTCGACGTGGTTTGGGTGCTGAACAGCGACGAGGACGCAGCGGCAGTCGCGCGCGCGGAAGGAGCCGAGCCCCGGCCGGACCCCGCGCCCGGGGGAGGCCTGAACGCGTCCCTCGACGCCGCGACGGCGATCGCGATTGAGGAAGGCGCGCGCGGCGTGCTCGTCCTGAGCGCCGATTGCCCGGCCGCGACGCGCGCGGACGTGAAGGCGGTTGCGATCGGCGACGGCGTCGTGATGGCACCCGACCGATACGGAACGGGAACGAACGCGTTGTGGCGGAGCCCTCCCGGCGCGATAGAGACGTCGTTCGGTGGCAACAGCCGGCGTTCACACACGGCGCTTGCGCACGTGCACCACGTCCCGTTCGCGATCCAACCGTTGCCGCGGCTCGCGCTCGACGTGGACCGGCCGAGCGACCTCGACGACGTCTTGGCTCTCGGGCCGGGAGACGCGACGCGCGCGGCGCTTGAAGCGCTCGGGTATCCTTCGCGCCGGAGGTAAGCGATGCCACAAGGCACGATCAAGACATACGACACGACGAGTCGCAGCGGCGTCATCTTGGACGACCAGAAGCGCGAGCTTGCGTTCGACAACGACAGCTTCCGGCACTCCGGCGTTCGCATGTTCCGCATCGGCCAGCGCGTCAAGTATCAGCTCGTCGGTCACGCCGAGCGCGCGCAGGTCCGCGACCTCACGATCGTTACCCTGTAAGCCACCGACAAACGAAGAAGGCGGGGATCCCCCGCCTTCTCGTTATCGAAAGCTCTTTACCGACGCTTCGCCTTCTTCGCCGGTTTGCGCGCCGACTTCTTCGGAGCAGCCTTCTTGGCGCTCTTCTTGGCCGCGGGCTTCGCTTTCCCGCCGTCCGCCGCGAGCGCTTGCGGCCGCGTGTTCAGCTTGGGAAGCGACCTGATGCCCCCGCCGACGTACTCCTTGAACTGCTTCGCGGGGAGGAAACGCGGGGCCTTCTTCGCCGGGCGCGCCGCGAAATGGCGCATCTCACCCGTAAACGGGTCCTTGCGTAGCCCCGCCTTGCGAGCAGCCGTCACCTTCTGCTTGAACTTTCCGAAGCCGGTGATGCTGACGTCTTCGCCCTTTTTGATCGCGTCCTGGATCACGCCGAGCGCGTTTTCCCAGACATGCTCGACGTCCCGGCGGCTCGCGTTCGCACGCTCGGCAACCGAGTTCAGAAACTTCGATCTGTTCAGAGCCACCGCTCCACCCCCTGTCTCGACACCGGCGGGAACATTAGGGGAAGGGCGCTCAGGAGTCAAAGAGGTCGGGGGCTAAATTTTCCCGGCGAAACAGCCGATATTGCGGGCAGGAGACGGGTGCTCGGCCGTGCTGCACGGGGCCGGGGCCGGACCCGCCGAGGTGCGGATGCCTCGCTTGATCGTGAGCTCGAGGCAGGAGAGGTGACCTTCATGGCGCGCATCTTGGTCGTCGATGACGAACCGAGTATCCGCATGCTCATCCGGACCATCCTTCAAGGCGAAGGACATCAGATCACGACCGCGGCCAACGGCCGTGAGGCGCTCGAGATGGTCATCGAGAACGTTCCCGAGCTCATCGTCCTCGACCTGATGATGCCGGAGATGGACGGATGGCATCTGCTGGAAGAGCTGCACATCCGCGGCTTGCGGAGGCACACGCGCGTCGTCATCGTGTCCGGTCACTACGACCCGCAAGGCGCGTCCGAAGATCGCAAGGCACACGCGCACCACTTCCTCCCGAAGCCGTTCGACCCGAGCAGTCTGGTCGAGCTCGTGAACGATGCGCTCGATCGCGACCCGAAGGAGCTGTACGCCGGGAAAGACAGGACGGTCCATCTCCAGCGTTTGATCGAACGCATCGACGAGGTCATGAACTAGCGCGACCCGCCCGACCGGACTGTCCGGCCGAACCCCGGTAGCAAACACGGTCGTCGGGAACCTCAGCTCGGTGTTCACGCTCGCGAAGCTCGAAGGCGACGCCGTCTTCTGCTACGACTCCGAGGAAGCACCCAGCGGGCAATCGCTCATCGCCGCGATCGAAGGAACCTACTTCGCCTTCCGGCGACGCTTGCGTGACATCGCGCACCTCACGACGTGCACGTGCAACGCGTGCCGGACGATCCCGGCGCTTGATCTGAAGTTCGTGGCACATCACGGTGAGTTCATCCTGCACGAGGTCGCCGGTCACGCCGAGCTCCTCGGCCCGGACGTGATCACCGTCCACCGGCTGCTCAAGAACACCATCGTCGAGACGACCCGTTCGCGCGCGTACGCGTTCCTGACCGACGCGTGCATCGACAGCTGCACGCTCGATCCGAGCTTGATGGGGCTCGCTCCGCACAAGGAACAGTACGACGACGACGGCGAGGTTGCCGGCTACCTCCTGGATCTCGGCGCACGGTGGCAGGAGGAGGAAGAACGGACCGCCGTCGTCATCAGCGCCGAAGCCGCCGACCTCTCCCTCGAGATCGACATCGCCTCCGGCGCGCCCGCGCTGTGGGACATGTTGACCTCGCCGCATCGCGCGCACGAGTGGTTCATCGGTCTGGAAAGCATGTCTGAGGAAAACCCCACCGGGATCAGAGGAGTAGGGACCGTCAACCACTGCGTGCACGGGGGCATGGCAGTCGACCAAGAGATCATCGACTGGAAGCCGTTCCACTATTGGACGCAGCGTTCGAGCACCCCACTCGGCGCGATGCTCGTCACCACCCGATTCGATCCCTCCGACGGGGGAACCCGCGTCGGTTATCACATGCGGTTCGAGACGCCGATTCCCGACGAGATGCGCCCGATGGTGATCGACATGCTGCGGCACCAGATGATGACCAACGGCGAGAGCATCAAGCGGGTCGCGGAGGCCGGCTAGCGCTTCCGAGAAGACCGCTGAGGTGTTGCCACCAGATGCGAATATTTCATGTTGTGGTGACAAGACCTTGCCGGCCGCGCGCAGTCCGCCACCCGATCACGAGATATGCAACCACGGCGATCGAGGCGAAGAAGAACCACTGGATCGCGTAGCTGAAGTGTGGCCCGTTGCTGAGGTCCGGGACGTAGCTCTCGGGAGCCGGCAGAGATCTCGGTTGCGCCGGTTGTTGCGCGGACAGCAGGACGTACACCCGCTCGCTGACCAAGCCGTACGGGAGTTGCCGACGTATACGCGGGACATCGACGCGGACGATCGACGATAGCTGCCCGCTCTCAGGCTCCTTCTGTCCCAGGAACCCACGCTTCTCGCTGGGCAGCACGATCCCGGTCACGGTGACGTCGCCACTCGGCGGCTTCGCTTGGGGCGCGCCCGGCGCGTTGATGCCGAGCGGCACGAAGCCACGGTTCACGATGAGCGCGCGCCCGTCGGGCAGCCGCAGCGGCGTGAGGAGGTCGCTGCCCGGCCGGTCGTTCACTGCGCGTCCGGTCAGGACGACCTCTTGCGAGACGTCGTAGCGACCGGTCGCCGTAACCCGGCGGTAAAGCGCCTCGGCCGCATCCCCTTTACCGAAGAGCGAGGAGACGGGGATCACCGGCAAGTGAATGTGTGATGAGATCGCTGCGTTCAGCTTCTTGCGTTCGTCGAGCCGGCGTAGCTGCCACAGACCGAGCTCGACACACGTAACACCGAAAACCACGACGACCGCCAACGCGGCGAGCCAACGCTTCGAGTACAGGAACCGGTACATGCGCGCGCAAACCCTACCGGTCTTTGTTGCGCTCCGAGATGGCTACCGAAAACCTTCCGACCTGGTGGTCCCAACGGGATTCGAACCCGTGTCTCGACCTTGAGAGGGTCGCATCCTTGGCCTCTAGACGATGGGACCGCTGGGGCGCCTGGATTCGAACCAGGACTACCTGAACCAGAATCAGGCGCGCTGCCGGGTTACGCTACGCCCCAACGAACGGTCATGGTACTGGCGGTCCAAAGCACCGGCAAAGACCTTCAGGCCCCGTGGCGCGCGACGCCGGCGGCGTTCCGCAACCGCTGCAACGTGCGCTCGCGTCCGAGCACCTCGATCGACTCGAACAGCGGTGGCGAAACCAAGCTCCCCGTGATCCCCGCGCGCACCGGCTGCAGGGCGTCCTTCCGCTTCAAGCCGGTT
>VAYV01000281.1 GCA_005883175.1 Actinomycetota bacterium | reverse complement strand
TAGTCGACAACGTAGGTCGTGATCTTCGCGACGTCGGCCAGCGTTGCACCCGCAGCTTCAAGGGCGACGAGCAAGTTCCGGTCGGCGTTACGGCCCTGCTCCAGGTGCGTGCTGCCGATGATCTTGCCGTCCGTGCCGACCGACGTCTGACCCGAGACATGGATCATGCGGGTGCCTGTCGCAACAGAGACGTTCACCATCTCGGGGATCTTGAGAAGCCCCGGCGGGTCGATGCGGTCTGTGATCATTGGCTCTCCCTCAGTCACGTCGGCGACTTCGGAGCATCTCACCTGCATCGGCCCAGTGTCGAGCGGTGCAAACCGGAACTCGCGAGGACGCGCCGAGAGGTCTCCCGTCGGCATGCGGCGAACCCCGTGGTGAGTTGAGCCAAAGCGAGAACGCTTCCGGCGCCGTTTCCAGGCGGCGCTTCTTGCAGATGCTCGGGCTGGCATCCGTGGCCGCCGGCCTCCCTCGTGTGGGATTGGCTCGCTCGAGCAGCCTGCCGTCGCCGAGACTCTCGTACGACGACGGATCGAATGCGATCCCACCGGGCGTCGCCGGCGAGGTCAAGCGCGTCGTCATCATCGGCGCTGGGTTCGCCGGCCTGGCCGCAGCGAACGCCCTTGGGAATGCCGGCGTGCCGTGCGTCGTGCTCGAAGGCCGCGACCGGATCGGCGGGCGCGCGCACACGGTCGACGTCGGCGGGTCCCCGGTCGATCTCGGCTGCTCGTGGATAACGGACCCGGTCGGTAACCCGATGACCACGTTCGCAACCCAGGCGGGTGTCCTTCAAACGAACGCGTCGATCGAGCTCGACGTTCCGGAGTCGCGCTTCTACGACGAGCGCACAGGCGTCGTCCTTCCGACGAGCACCCTGCAGGCTGCCGCTCACGCGCTGCGATTCGAGGAGATCGACGCATCGAACATCAGCGCGAAGCTCGGACCCAAGGCGACGACGAAGGATGGGATCATCGCGTACATCAAGCAGCAGAAGCTGACCGGCGAAGCTGCGCGCTTCGCCGAGTACTTCCTGCGTTTGATCGTCGAGCTTCCCGATGCGACCGACTGGAATCTGGATTCGCTGCAGTACTGGGCGAACTACGACTCGCCCTACGTCGGGTTCGGTGAGGGCGACTTCCCGGTCGGCGGCTACTCACGCATCGTGCGCGCGCTGGGCGGTTCGGTGGACGTGCGGCTCCGCCACCGCGTCACGCGCGTCACCATCGAGCGCGGCGGAGTGCGGGTGCAGGCGCGCGACGCCGCGGGGACAGAGCGAACGTTCGAAGGATCGCACGCGATCGCTACGGTTCCGCTCGGCGTGCTGAAGTCGGGGGCGGTCTCCTTCTCGCCTTCGCTGCCGGCATGGAAGCGGGCGGCGATCGGACGTCTCGGCTTCGGGACCTTCGAAAAGGTTGCCATGCGCTTCCCGGAGCCCTACTGGGCAACCGAGCACGCGCACATCTTTCATCTGAGCTACCCGAACGCGATGGACTTCCCGCTGATCGTCGACTACTTCTTCATCGAGAAGGTCCCGATCCTGGTCGCCCTCAACACGGGCAAGCACGCGATCGCACTCGACGGAAAGAGCGACGGCGAGATCACCTCGCACATGCTGCAGGTCTTGCGCGCGGTTCAAGGGGGACCGATCCCGAAGCCGACCCGCGTCCTCATCACTCGCTGGGGCCGGGACCCTTTCACGCGTGGGTCGTACTCGTACATCAAGATCGGGTCGTCTCCGGCGGACCAAGATGCGCTCGCGGCACCGGTCGGGGGCCGGCTGCTTTTCGCAGGCGAGGCGTCGAGCGCCGCGCGCTTCGGGTACGCGGACGGCGCGTTCTCGACGGGGATCCGCGAGGCGAAGCGCTTGCTTCGCGCGCCCCGGGTGCAGCTGAGCGCCTCGTAACAAATCTCGTTTGCCTCGGTATCCGCGCATCCGTACTCTTGCCGATGGAGTGCCGGGAAGTCTGCCTCGGTCGCGTGGACGGTCGCTGCGAGCGCGGCGGCGATCGTGGCCGGGATAATGGCTCACGCGCTCGTGCTCGTGGTGTTCGGCTTGACCGGCGTGCTCGACGCAGCAGGTTCCTGGGCGTTGGCGCTTCATTTCAAGCATGCGCTCAAGCACGAAGCGATATCGCCTTCGCGCGAGCGACTTGCCCTGCGGATCGTCAGCATCGGACTCGTTAGCATCGGGCTATTCGCGATCGAAGAGAGCACGCGCCGGCTCATCGCGAGGAGCGGCGCGCGCAGCTCCCTCGTAGGCATCGTGATCACCGCGGTGTCGATCGTCGCCTTGACCGTACTCACAGTGCGGAAGCGCGCGATCGCGCGCCGGGTCAAGAGCGGAGCGTTATGGGCGGACAGTTGGTTGTCCGCGACCGGCGCAGCACTGGCCGTCATCGCGGTGGCCGGCATCGCATCGAGCTCGGACCACGGCTTGTACTGGGTCGACCCGGCCACGGCACTTCTGGTCGCGCTCCTTGCCGCAACGACAGGGGTCGGATTCCTTCGGCAAGAAGAGCACAGCCTCGTGCCGAAACCACGGCTGATACGGTCCGGCCAAGAGGCTCACCGCTCGCCCTGAGACAGTTGTCCTTCGGAAGAGCGGTTTCCGGCCCCTCGAGGGCAGACCGTGGGACCGGAAACCGTAGATCAGATCAGCGCGTCAGCCGCGGGTCTTAGTGCGTCGCTTCGGCGCTTTACGCTTCGACGCCGTTGACGACGTTGTTCGCGCCGAACTCTTCGGCCGCGCGCGCGCAGCGGATCGCTTGCCCGCCTTGCGGATCTTTTCAACCGTCGAGCGGCCTCGCTTTTCGGCGTCTGTGATCGCCGACGACGTGCGGCCACGAGCCTTCTTCGTTGCCGCCTTCAGATCGACGACCTTCTCTCTCACAACGTCGGTAGCCGCGTCGGCCGCGCCGACCGCGGCGTAAGCGGCTTGCTCGATCGTGCTCTGCTTGCGTGGCATGAGGAAACCTCCTTCCCGCTCGCTGGATTCCTCACTCTAGAGATACCCGCGTGATCCCAGGCGACCCATAGGAAGGATGTGGAACGCGGAAGTTCAAGCCATCTCACGGAACGACGTACGTATTCACGGGCCAAGCGCATTCGATCTTGGCGCACATATCGGAACGTCATTGCCGTTGGCCGACGTTGCGTCGCTGTTTAGGGCCAAACCTCGGGCACGAGCACAACCGGAAAGCCGTCCGGATCCAGCAATGTGACGCCGTGGCGGCGCCAGTATGGGTTCGCCGGTTCGACCGGCTGCGCGGCCGCACGATAGTGGGTCGCTGCGAGCGCGCGCGCATCGCCGAGATAGAGGACGAGCAATGACTCTGCGTGAGGAGCGGGCGGCTCGTGTTCACCGCCGCTCGTGAACTCGAGATGCCCGTTGCTGCCGGGGAGTTCGAGGAACACACCGTCATATCCGTCGTGGTCGTTGAAGCGACCGATCTCGGGCAAGCCGAGGCCGTCGCGGTAGAAGCGCACCAGCTCTGCAAGCCGTCCTGTGTGCCGCGCGAATCGCACCTGCATCTCGCTCTCCTTTCCCCTCTCCTCGCGACACGAGTCCGCCCTGCGCGCAAGATCCCTGTGTCAGGCGCATCCTGCTTGTGCGCTCCCGGCAAGACTCGTTTGGTTGCACGGGTCGCCCGCCGAAAGGATCTGGCGAAGGGTGGCGAT
>VAYV01000273.1 GCA_005883175.1 Actinomycetota bacterium | reverse complement strand
GGAAGACATCTTGCGCCAGGCGTCGTCGCACAAGATCACCGACCTCGTCGGGCTGCGCGATCAAGACGGCGTAACCATCGGCGGCATCGTCACGCGTATGCAGAAGAAGTTCACCAAGAAGGGCGAGCCGATGGCGGTGTTCTGGCTCGAAGACCTTCAGGGTTCGGTCGAGGTCGTCGTCTTCCCGAGCTCGTACGTGTCGGCCGCGCCGCTTCTGGGCGCAGACGCGATCGTTACCGTGCGCGGCAAGATCGACACGCGGGACGACGAGCCGAAGATCGTCGCGCAAGAAGTTGCCGTCCCGAGCTTGGATGCCGGCGGCACGCCCCTCGTGCTGAGCGTCCCGGCCGAGACGTGCACGCCGGCGTTCGTCGAGCGGCTGAAAAACGTGCTCGAATCGCATCCGGGGGCGACACCGGTGCATCTACGCCTTTTGTCCGGGGCCACCCCGGCTAAGACCATCCGCTTGCCGCACCGATACTGTGTGGAGAGGCGAAATGGGCTTTATGCCGAGTTGAAAGTCCTGCTGGGCCAGAAAGCGCTGGATTAAGGAGCGACACCCGTGGACGAATCGATGGTCGAGAGAGCGAGCAGGATCACGCCGCAAGAGTGGCGCGTGATCGCCCTTGCCATCGAAGGTGTCGCGCCCAGCCAAGCGTGCGAAGCGCTGGGGATCGCACTCGGGACGCTCGAAAGTCACAAGCAAGCGATCCGTCGCAAGCTCGGGATCCCCAAAGGCGTGCGCTTCGAAGCCTACGTGCGCGAGAACTTCGGCGAAGGCGTCCCGCTGCCGGAACAGAAGCAGCAGCGCGAGCCGCGCGTCGTCGACAAAGCCACCCAAGATCGCCGTGTTCGGTGGCTGTTGCGCATCACGCTGCAAGAGCTGTCCGAGGTTTCCGTTTCGGCCGGGCTGCGCGCGCAGCTGCTCCAGCAAACGGTCGCGCGCATGAATCCCTCGGCGACTGCGGAAGCGGCGCGCGAGGTTGAAGACCTGCAGCAGATCGCGAAAGAAGCGCAGGCGCTGTTCGACAAGGTGCTCGCCGACATCAGAGCGCGCGGCGCCGACGCCGGCACGGTCGGCCAGTAACACACGTTCCTTCTCCTGGAAGGCGCAATCTCTGTGCGCGCACCGCTCGTATCACTGGTGAAGGAGGTCTTCCCCATGGATACGCGCGAGCGCACCAACAGTGGTTCGAAGCAGGGTGGGTACAAGAAGAGCTGGCCGAAGTGGGTCGGTCTTTACCTTCTCATCGGAGGGATCGCCTACCTCAGCGTCTACTTCGTTGCCTTCCACCACGGCGGCGCCGCCGGCGGTTACTGATCCTTGTTCGGCAAGAGCAAGCAGCTGTCACCGAACTCGTGCCATAGATAGCCGGATTCGAGCGCAGCGTCGTACGCCTCTTGGACGAGCTGCCTTCCCGCGACTGCTTCGAGCAAGGCGAGGTGGGACGACTCCGGCGTGTGCCAGCCGGTGACAAGGCCGGTGACGGCGCGCGCCGGCCGGTCGCGGTCGAGAACGAGGTCGGTCCATCCGCGGCCGGGCGTCACCCTTCCGTCCGTGCGCGCGACGCTTTCGAGCGCGCGCGCGACGGTGGTCCCGAGCGCGACGACACGTCCGCCGTTCTCCATCGTGAAGTTCACGAGGCGCGCAGTCGTCTCCGGCACGCTGAAACGCTCGGGCAGAGGTACTTCGCCGGCGTCAAGGGAAGAGACGCCGGCGTGAAGCGTGATCGGGGCGACCGCGACGCCACGCACGACGAGATCGGTGACGAGCTTGTCGGTGAAGGGGCGGGCGGCGCTGGGCATCTCGGCGCTTCCCGGGTCGCGCGCGAAGACCGTTTGGTAATCGGCGAGCGGCCACGTTCCGCGCAGGTAGCCGTACGTGATCGGGCGGCCGTGCAACGCCAGGTAGTCGGGCACCGAGCCGTCGATCGAGAGGCGCGCACGCCACAGCCTCGACCCGAGCTGTGCGCGCGCATGTGGGTAAGGCGCGACGAGCAGCGCGCTCTCGCATCCCTNNGTCGTCGAGGAGCGACGAGAAATGCACGACGATCTGCTCATCGCATGCGCGGATCCCGCCGACGGCAGCCGGGATCGTCGCCGAGGTGTTGACGACGAGGAGGTCGCCGGGGTCGAGGAAGCTTGCGATCTCGCGGAAGCGCGTGTGCCGGATGCCGTCGGGTTTCGCGACGAGCAGCCTGACCTCGTCTCGCGCGAATCCACGTGACTCCGGCGGCGCGGTAGCCGAGAGCTCGGCCGGAAGGGTGAACGTCGCCGTCATGCGTTCACCTTCAGGTCGGCCGCGCGGTAGCGGCCGCTCTTCGGTCTCGTTTCGATGAGCTGCAGCAGCGCCGGAACGATCGTTTCCGGTTCGGGCCGGTCTGAGATGTCCTCGCCGGGAAACGCGTCCTGGTGCATCTGCGTGCGCATGTCGCCGGGATCGAACGCGTACGCTGCGATCGTCGGGTTTTCGGCGCCGAGGATCGCGGTGAGCTGGTCGAGCGCAGCCTTCGATGAGCCGTAGCCGCCCCAACCCTCGTACGGCTCGACGCCGGCGTCCGAGGTGACGTTGACGACGATACCGCCCGAGGCTTTGAGCTCGGGAAGCACGAGCTGCGTGAGCGCGAGCGGCGCGAAGACGTTCACGTCGTAGACGCTCGCGAGCACGCCGATGGGGTAGCGGTCGAGCGTTGGCTGTGGGCTCGGACCGAGCAGGCTCGCATTGTTGACGAGCACATCGAGCCGTCCCAGCCGGTGGACTGCGCGCGCAAGCTCATCGCGGTGCGCCGGTTCGGAGATGTCTCCGGCGATCGCGAACGCGTTCTGCCAGCGTTCGGCGGCCTCGGCGAGCGCGTCCTCGTGGCGCGCGTCGACGATGAGGGTCCAGCCGCGCGCGTTCAGTTCGTCTGCCAGGGCGGCTCCGAAGCCCCTCGACGCACCCGTGATGAGCGCAACCTTCATCGTGCCTCCATTCACTTCGGACCGTTCGAGGGGTAGACTAAGAGTTGAAGTTAACTTCAAGTCAAGAACGAAGGACTCGTTCGTGGGGATCGACCTGTTAACAGTTGGTGAAGTCGCAGCCAGAAGCGGCTTCGCCTCTTCGGCTCTGCGGTTCTACGAGCGAGAAGGTCTGATCCTCGCGAGGCGGACCGAAGGTGGTCAACGCCGCTACGAGCGGAGTGTCTTGAGGCGCCTCGCTTTCATCCGCGCTGCGCAACACGTGGGCCTCACGCTCGACGAGGTGCGTTCGGCGCTCTCGAGATTGCCCGCCTCACGGACGCCGACGCGTGCCGACTGGACGAAGATCTCGCGGTCCTGGCGCAAACGCTTGGACAGCGAGATCGATGCGCTGGTCGCTCTCCGGGACGGGCTGGACTCGTGCATCGGCTGCGGATGCCTCTCGTTGAAGACGTGCCTGCTCTCGAACCCGCACGACGAAGCGGCGGAAGACGGTCCGGGCGCCGTGTACCTGCCGGAGTGGCTCCGAGAGCCCGTTCCCGCTGATCGCTGACGCAGACTTAGACTCGGTTCATGAAGACGACGAGTTTCCAAGTAAAGACGGGAAGCAAGCCGGCGATCGTCGACATCACCGATCGCGTGGAGAACTTCGTGTCCGGCGAAGGCGACGGGTTGGTGAGTGTCTCGCTTCCACATGCGACGGCCGGGCTCGCGTTGATGGAGCTCGGATCGGGGAGTGAAGATGATCTGTGGGATCGGCTCGAGTTCATGCTGCCGAGAGACCATCGGTACCGGCACAGCCACGGCAGTGCCGGACACGGAGCCGCGCACGTCCTGCCGGCGTTCGTCGTCCCGACGCTGACTTTGCCCGTGATCGGCGGCGAAGTGTCGCTCGGCACGTGGCAACGGATCGCGATCATCGACCCCAACGTCGACAACCCAACCCGCGACGTCGTGCTCGCTTTCCTGACGAGTGGTTGACAGCGCATCGCACGCAGGGCCTCTGAGCGCGCGGGGCGGTAGCATCGACGCATGACCGTCTATAGACGGCAAGAGGACGGCTCGGTTGTGGTTGCGACGTTTGCTTCTTTCGCGTCGGCCGAGCTCATCCGCACGACGTTGGCGGCGAATGGCTTCCGCTCGGTCGTCCGCGCGAGATCCGTCGTGTACCCCTCGATCGATGCAGTCGAGGGAGCCGATATCTCGGTCGCCGAGTCGGACGCCGAAGCAGTCCTCAACCTCCTCCGCGCACTACAGATGCCCCAGGACACGGTCGATTAAGGACTTCCTCGTGGCTCGGGACACGGGGCTGATCTGATGGGCACCATCACGGTCGTCAACAACGTTTCGCTCGACGGCGTTATGCAAGGGCCCGCTCGACCCGACGAGGATACGCGCGGCGGGTTCATGCTCGGTGGCTGGGCCGTCGCCGGCACCGATTCCGTGATGGCCACCGAGATGGGTAAGCGCATGGCCCGAGCCGACGGAGCGCTCCTGCTGGGGCGCCGCACGTACGAAGACTTCGCCAA
>VAYV01000043.1 GCA_005883175.1 Actinomycetota bacterium | reverse complement strand
TCTCGATGTTCTCGCGCCCTTCACAGGCGAACCGCGCGTCGAGCTCCGCGTCGGTGAGGTCGGCCATGCGGAAGGTCTCGGCCCAGTACCGTCCGTACCACCGGAACGCCTGCTCGACCTCATCACGCAACGCATCGGCCGGAACCACCGGCCGCAGCAACGTCTCGACGGCCGCGCGTCGTTTCGCGTTCCGGCGCATCGACCGTGTGCTCAGCCGCTCGAACGTGCGATACACCCACGCCTCGGGTAACCAGCGCGCGATCCGCCACGCGAGAAGCCATCCGATACCTTCGAGCTGAAGGCGAAGCCGCGCGATCATGCGCGGTGCGCTTGCCGGTACACGGCCGCGCAGCGGCCGGCGAAGGTGATGAGGCACAACGCCGTCAACACCCACATCGCAGCAACCTCGAGGTGCAGGATCAAGCCGGCGCTGATCAGGATCGCGCGCTCCGCTCGTTCGCCGGGGCCGCTCGCAACCTTGTAGCCGAGCGCTTCGGCCTTCGCGCGCGCGTACGGGACGAGCGACGTCACGATCATCGCAACGAGGCCGGCGACGAGGATCTTCGGCTGACGGTAACGCCATCCGAGCGACGCGATCGCCGCTAAAAGCGCGCCGTCTCCGATGCGATCGCAGACCGAGTCGAGGAACCCACCCCACGGCGTGACCCGGTTCGTCACGCGCGCCAAAGCACCGTCGAAGATATCCAGGAACCAGGCGGGGATCATCACGATGCCGGCCATCGTGCGGTGGCCGATCACGACCAGCCACACACAGACGAAGGTCCACGCCAACCCGGTCAGCGTCACCACGTTCGGCGTCAAGCCGATGCGGGCCATGCCGCGACCGACACCGGCAGTGAACGGTTGGATCAGCGGCCGGACCTTGTCGTTCAGCATCTGGCAAGCATACCGGCGCCCTATGCGGCCTCAGACGCTCCGAGGGTGTTGGCTATAATCCTGCTCCGCTTGACCGAGTCGAGGCCCTCGGAGGTATCGAGTGAAGACGTTTCCGACCGATCACATCCGCAACGTCGTCCTCGTGGGCCACGGAGGAACGGGCAAGACCTCGCTGACGGAAGCGCTCTTGCTCGCCGCCGGCGCGATCAACCGCGCCGGCCGCGTCGAGGAGGGGAACACCGTCAGCGACTTCGACCCGGATGAGATCGCCAAGCAGATATCCGTCTCTCTGGCCCTCGCCCCCTTCGAGTGGAAAGACCACAAGATCAACGTGATCGACGCCCCGGGCTATGCGGATTTCTTCGGCGACGTCGAGGCGGCGATGCGTGCCGTCGACGCAGCGATCATCGTCGTGAGCGCGGTGGACGGCGTGGAGGTCCAGGCACGCGTCGCATGGGACGTCGCGGAGCACCTTTCCCTTCCGCGCGCGATCTTCATCAACAAGCTCGACCGTGAGCGTGCCGACTTCCAAGGGGCTCTCGATCAGCTCATCGATCTCTTCGGTGCGAAGATCGCCCCGATCCACTTGCCCGTCGGGCAGGAGCACGATTTCAAAGGCGTCGTCGACCTGCTGAACGAACGCGAGATCACGTATGCGGGACAGCGCACCGAAGCACCGCTCGCGGAGGGGCACGCCGCAGAGATCGACAAGCTTCACGAGCGGCTGGTCGACTCCGTCGTCGAAGCTGATGACGCACTGATGGAGCGCTACCTCGAAGGCGCGACGATCGACCCCAAAGAGATCACGGCCGGTTTGCACAAGTCCATCGCTGCGGGAACGACGGTGCCTGTGCTCTGCGGCGCAGCGACCGCCGGCATCGGGGTCGATCTCCTCGCAGACTTCATCGCAGAGGAGATGCCTTCGCCGGAGGACCGGCCGCCGCTGACCGCCAGCAAGGGAGGAGCCGACGTCGAGCTGAAAGCCGATCCGGCCGGGCCGCTCGTCGCGCAGGTGTTCAAGACGGTGTCCGACCCGTACGTCGGTCGCTTGACCTACTTCCGCGTGTTCAGCGGAACCCTCCGGCCCGACACGCCGGTGTTCAACGTCACCAAGAGCGCGGAGGAGCGCGTCGGGAACGTGTTCGTGATGCGTGGCAAGACGCAGGAGAACGTGTCTGAGGTCGTCGCCGGTGACATCGGCGCCGTCGCCAAGCTCGCCGAGACCGTTACCGGCGACACGCTCGGGTCGAAGGCTTCGCCGATCGCGCTGCCGCCGCTGGAGTTCCCGGCCCCTGTCTACTCCCTTGCCATCGCCCCCAAGTCCAAGGGCGACGAAGACAAGCTCTCCACCGCGCTGCATAAGATCGAGGCGGAAGACCCCTCGTTCCACTGGCTGCGCAACCCCGATACGCACCAGACCGTGATCAGCGGCATGGGCGAGACGCACTTAGAAGTCATCGTTCAGCGGCTGCACCGGCATCACGTCGAGGTCGAGACCTTCACGCCGAAGGTTGCGTACCGCGAGACCATCCGTTCAACGGCCAAGGCCGACGGCCAGCTGAAGAAGCAGACGGGAGGCCGCGGACAGTTCGCGCGATGCTCGGTTGAGCTGTCGCCACGGAAGCGCGGCGAAGGTTACGAGTACGAAGACGCGATCGTCGGCGGCGCGATCCCGAACAACTTCATCCCGTCGGTCGACAAGGGGATCCGGAAGGCCATGGAGGCAGGGCCGCTCGCCGGGTATCCGTTCGTCGACTTCAAGGCAAAGCTCTACGACGGCAAGTACCACACCGTCGACTCGTCGGACATCGCGTTCCAGCTTGCGGGGGCGCAAGCGTTCAAGGACGCGGCGGCGGCCGCAGGCCTCGTGCTGCTCGAGCCGGTCATGAACCTCACCGTGCTCATCCCCGACGAATCCGTCGGCGACGTGATGGGCGACCTGTCGTCGAGGCGCGCGCGCATCGAAGGGACGGAGGGGTTCGGCAAGGGCTGGACCCAGCTCAAGGCGAAGGTGCCGCAGGGCGAAGTGATGCGGTACGCGATCGATCTCCGCTCGAAGACCGGTGGGCGCGGAACATTCTCGCTCGAATTCAGCCACTACGAGGAAGCACCGTCGCACGTGCAAGAGAAGGTTGTCGCCGAAGCCGCGAAAGAGAAGGCGGAGGCGGAGAAGAAGTAGCGCTTTACTCGCTGAGGTGCGGGCGGAGCTTCGTGTACGTCTCTTCGAGCGCCTCGGGTAGCACCTTCGTTTCCCCAACCGTCGTCATGTAATTCGTGTCCCCGCCCCAGCGCGGCACGACGTGGGAGTGCACGTGGTCGGGGACGCCGGCACCCGCGGCGGTTCCTTGATTGAGCCCGATATTGAAGCCCTGAGGGCTGTATTCCTTGTCCAACGCTTGGATGCACCGGCCGGTGAGGACCGACATCTCGGCGTGCTCCTCCACGGCGATGTCCTCGTAGTTAGGCACGTGACGGTACGGGGCCACCAGAAGGTGGCCGGAGTTGTACGGGAACTTGTTCAAGATGACGAAGGAAAGCGCACCGCGCGCAAGGATCAGCGAGTCGGGATCGTTGGAAGGGTCGAGCGCGGGAAGCTCACACAGGAAGCAGCCCTTCACGCGGTGATCCCCCTTGATGTACGCCATGCGCCAGGGGGTCCAGAGCCGTTCCATCACGAGTAGCGGGGCGCCGGCTCACGCCCGGCGATCTCGGCCGTGATCTCCTTCGCGAACTCGTCGAACGGGACCCCGAAACGCGCCTTGCCCATGCCGCGCGCGCGCACCGCGACCGTCGCGTTCTCGATCTCCTTGTCCCCCACGACGAGGATGTACGGCACCTTCTGCACCTCGGCGTTGCGCACCTTCAGCTGCATCGTCTCGCGCGAGTCGTCGACGTCGACGCGGACGCCGTGCGCGCGCAGCTGCCCGGCGAGGCCGGCGGCGTGCTCGGCGTGACGGTCTGCGATCGGAACGATCACGGTTTGCACCGGCGCGAGCCAGGTCGGGAACGCGCCGGCGTAGTGCTCGACGAGCACACCGATGAACCGCTCCATCGAACCGTAGAGCGCGCGGTGGATCATCACCGGGCGCTTATGCATGTTGTCCTCGTCCGTGTACTCGAGGCCGAAGCGTTCCGGAAGATTGAAGTCCACTTGGATCGTGGCGACCTGCCAGTAGCGGCCGATCGCGTCCCGCACGTCGATGTCGATCTTCGGTCCGTAGAACGTGCCGTCGCCTTCGTCTACGGTGAAATCGATGCCGGCGCGCCGCAACGCTTCGGGGATCGCCTCTTGCGCGAGGTCCCACAGCTCGTCGGAGCCGACCGATTTCTCCGGCCGCGTCGAGAACCGCACGCGATCGGGGCCCATGCCCACGGTCGCGTACAGGGCGCGGAAGAACTCGATCACGCCGAGCAGCTCGTCCACGACCTGCTCGGGGCGGCAGAAGATGTGCGAGTCGTCTTGCGTGAGGCCGCGCGCGCGCAGCAAGCCGTGCAGTGTGCCCGATCGCTCGTAGCGATACACCGTTCCGAGCTCCGACAGACGGATCGGAAGATCACGGTACGAGCGGGTGCGCGAGCGATAGATCAGGATGTGGAACGGGCAGTTCATCGGCTTGGCGATGTACTCGCCGCCGTCCTCGGCTTCCATCGCGGGGAACATGTTCTCGCGGTAGTAACCGAGATGCCCGCTCACCTCCCACAGCGTGGAGCGACCGACGTGCGGGGTGAAGACCGGCTGATACCCGAACTGCAGGTGCATCTCGCGCGACAGGTCCTCGAGCGTCTTGCGGACGAGCGCACCCTTCGGGTGCCACAGCGCCAGCCCCGGGCCGACCTCGTCGGCCCACGAATAGAGGTCGAGCTCCCGGCCGAGCCTCCGGTGATCGCGGCGCTCCGCTTCCTCCAGCATGTGGAGATGCTGCTCGAGCGCTTCCTGCGACTCCCACGCGGTGCCGTAGATGCGCTGCAGCATCGGGTTGTGCTCGTCGCCGCGCCAGTAGGCCCCGGCGACGCGCATCAGCTTGAACGCCGGGATGAGCCCGGTGTGCTCGATGTGCGGGCCGAGGCACAGGTCCTCCCAGCCGTCGTTGCGGAAGACGCTGACGGTTTCGCCGCCGCCTTCGGCTGCTTCGACGCCTTTGATGATCTCGACCTTGAACGGCTGATCCGCGAATCGTTTCAGCCCTTCGTCGCGCGTCAGCGCCTCGTGCTCGAACTTCTGTTGCTCGGCGATGATCTCCCGCATCTTCGCGTCGATCGCGTCGAGATCTTCGGGCGTGAACGGGCGGCCGATGTCGAAGTCGTAATAGAAGCCGTCCTCGATCGCCGGCCCGATCGCGTACTTCGCGCCGGGGAACAACGAGCTCACGGCTTGGGCCATGACGTGCGCGGTCGAATGTCGCAGCACGTGACGTCCTTCGGGAGACGACGTATCGACCGAGCGGCCGTCGGTCAGCGTGATCTTCGCCACTACCCGAACTCCTTCCGGATCTTCTGGGCCCACGCGCGCTCGAGTGCGTCGAATCCGACGCCGAAAGCCGCACGACACGCGTGGTCCAGATGATACCGGGCGGTCCCGAAGGAGATCGGAGATTCGTTACCCAGCGCCTTGTACAAGTTCGCGCCCGCTTTCTTGCCGAAGCGCGACATCAGATACGAGACGAAGCTGGACGCTTCTTCGTACGAGTTGTGGATGTCGTCGTCCGACCCAAGCGAGAACTCGAAGTCTTTCGGAAGGTGACCGGTGAAGGTTCCGTTCGCGACGCGCGCGCTGATGTCGACGAGCGCAGGCAAGGTCCTCTGCCCGTAGTCTTGCGCGTCGCCTTCGTCCATCCATGACGGAGTGAACCCTCCCGCGTATCCGCGCGTCGCGACGTGGAGCAGCTCGTGGCTGAGCGTGTCCGCTTGGAACGCGAGCGGTGTGCTGAAGAACGTTCCGGGCTGCACGTACACACGGTTGCCTGTCAGGCGGTATTCGCCGTTCGGTCTGCTCGCACTCGACGCGGTGAACGCGACGAACGGGCCGAGGTCGAACGTCGTTTGCAGGATCCGTGAAAGCTCGCTCGTCGACTTCGGGATGATGACGACGATGCGGCCGGGCCAGCTCAACGGCCACCGTCCCTTGTCGTACGCGATCGCGGTCTGCGTTGCGGAAAGGATCGGAAGTGCGGTCGCGCGGTCGTCTTGATACAGGACGAGCACCCCGCCGCGCGATGCTTGCCCGACGGGCGCGAAGTCCCACGCGTTGCGGTAGGACAAGAGCCCGAGCGAGTCCAGATCGCTATCCGAGACGATGCTCCACGTACTACCCCGGCGGACGATCGTGAGGTAGAGGTCCTCGGACGACGGGGTCGCGTCGTAGGGCTTGAGCGCGATCCGCTCGAGGGCCGAGGCGACGTGGACCTCGTCTGCCGCCGGGCGGGTCGCTAGCGCGTCGGCAAGGTCGTCGTATCCGTTGGCGTCGAGCGCCAAAGCGTAGGACCCCAGCGGCAGCGCGCGCATCCGTGAGAACCAGGTGTCCTTCGCGGCCCGGAACGCTCGGGGGGCGAGGGACATCGTGGCGTCGAAGGCCGCGCGGTCGCCGGCCATGACCGAGCGCGCGCGCTTCTCGAGGAGCTGCTGCACCGCCCTGTGCCAGTCGGCAGGGGTCTGCGCGCGTGCGGTCGAAGCGGCCGTCGCGCCGGCGAGGGCGATGAGCACAGCGAGACCCGCAAGCGTGCGGAGCGGGCGAAGATCGGTCGAGGAAGTGGTCAGCGCTTCTTCTTGTCGTCGGGATTGGACCGGACGTCGTCGACGAGGTCGCCCATCGAGCCGTAGATCTCTGCTTCGGTCTGCAGCACGCGCCGCCGTTCGTCCACCGACTCCTGGCTCGCTTCCAGCGCGCGCGCGACGACTTCCTCGAGCTCCTCCGGGAGGAAGGGCTTCGCCAGGTGGTCGATGGCTCCGCCCTTGACCTCGCGCATGACGCCGGTCGGGTCGTGCTTCGCCGTCACGACGATGACCGGGGTCGATGCCCTGCTCGGCATCGCGCGGATCTGCTCGAGCACCTCATAGCCGTTCATCGTCGGCATCATGATGTCCAGCACGATCAGCTCGTACGGGCGTCGCTTCAGCTTGTTGAGGGCTTCCTGACCCTCGGCTGCGACGGTCACGTCGTGTCCGGCACCCTCCAAGATCTCTTGGATCAGGTCGCGTATGTCTGGATCGTCGTCCACCACAAGGATCGTTGCCATCAGACCTCCGGCCCGCAGTGTAGCGGCGAGCCCGGGTCCCTTCTAGGCATCCGGTTCGCGGGCGACGATGCTGCTGGCACCGCCGTCCCACCAGCTGGCCGTGATGCTGAGCTCCGGCGAACGCGGTCCCATCTCCTCGTAGACCCGACGGTACCCCGTGTGCGCGAACTTCCACGCGCCGTCCTGCTTTACGTACCGATCCTCGTAGAAAGCGGTCCCGCGGATCTCGAGCGACTGCTCGGTGAGGATGACGAGATCCTGAAGAGCCCATCTCCCCTCGGCGCGGTCGGGACCGATCAGCTCGATCTCCGGCTGCCCGACGAGATGACTCGTCAGCATCGTCTTGGGTCCGAGCGCGGTGCGAAGGAAACCGATGATCGCGTCGCGCCCGTCGTACGAAAGCTGGCCACCGCTGTACGAGGCCGTCGCGTCCTCCATGAAGAGCTCACTCAGGCCGTCGAAATCCTTCGTGTCGAGCAGCCTCGCGTACCGGTATTTGAGGCGCTTGATCGCTTCGATCTCGACGAGGTCTTCAGGCGTCACGCCGGGCTTCCTTTCTCACACCTCGGGCTCACCGTGTAGAAGTATCAGCCACACATCAATCCGCGCGAGTCGAGGAGGAAGCATGTCCGTCCTGGATCGGTTCCGGCTGACCGGAAAGGTTGCGATCGTTACCGGGGCCGGGAAAGGCATCGGCGCGGAGATCGCGCTCGCGTACTCGTGGTACCGACGGACGTGATGGACCTGGAGGCCTTGCCGCCGGCCGTCGAACGCACGGTGGCGGAGCTCGGCGGCGTGGACATCCTCGTCAACAACGCGGGCGGCGCCGTGCCGGCGCCGTTCATGGACTCGCGCGCGGAGCACATGGAGTGGGCGTTTCACTTCAACGTCTCCGCGCCCGTGGAGCTGACCAGGCTGTGCGTGCCGCGGATGCTTGAGCGCGGCGGTGGTGCCGTCCTTAACATCGGCTCGATGGCCGGCGCCCACGCGTCGCGTGGGTACATCGCGTACGGAACCGCCAAGGCCGCGATCGCGCACGCGACCAAGTTGATGGCATCGGACCTCGCGCCGAGGATCCGCGTGAACGCGATCTTGCCCGGTGCAGTCGAGACGTGGGCGCTCAACTGGTTCCTGGGTTACAAGGAAGAGCAAGGGGAACCGGTGCGGGACACGATGATCGAGCGGACCTTGCTCCAGCGCAACGGCGAGCCGGCCGACGTCGCCGGCGCGGCTCTGTTCTTGGTGTCCGAGGCGGCGTCGTGGGTGACGGGGAAGCTGCTCGAAGTCGACGGCGGCTGGTGCTTCGAGCTGCTCCCACGGGTCATCCCAGATCTCTGAAGGAGAGCTTCTGCCCTCTCCGCGTAGGTAGCTCTATTACCCGGACGCAGGAGCGGCCTACCTCTGGACAACCTCGCGACGTCGTGATGCGTTTACAGTTCAGGCGGGGCGGAGGTCCGATGTTCCCAGGCTTGGGAAGCGCGCGGGATAAAGAGGTCCGCGACCTCTTCGACACCCATTATGAATCGCTGTGTCGGCTCGCTTTCGTGATGCTTCGTGAAGCCGGTTCCGCCGAAGAGATCGTCATGGACGCCTTTGTGAAGACCTTTACAGGCTGGGC
>VAYV01000042.1 GCA_005883175.1 Actinomycetota bacterium | reverse complement strand
TGGCAGGGTGCGGTGCGCGCGCGCAACGCTCGCGCGAGGGTCGCGAGCTGGAGGTTGGGCACCTCCTCGCGGACGAGCCGGCGCGCGAGCCGCACCGTGCAGACGATCGGGTTCCGCGCGGGCTGGTAGCCGTAGCGCGCGAGGTTCGCCGCGAGGAAACGTGTGTCGAACGACGCGTTATGCGCGACGAAGACGGCGTTGCCGATGAACTCGACGAAGCTCGGCAAGACGGCGTCGATCGTCGGCGCCGGATAGACCATCGCGTTCGTGATGCCGGTCAGGTACGTGATCGCAGGCGGGATCGGGACGCCGGGATTGATCAATGTGGCGAACTCACCCAGAACCTCTCCGCCCCGGACCTTCACAGCGCCGATCTCGGTGATGCGGCTGCTCTCCGGCGAGCCGCCGGTGGTCTCCAGGTCGAACACGCAGAACTCCGTGTCCACGAGCGCGGTCCCGAGATCGTCGAACGACCGCTGGACCGCGAGACCCGAGCCACACGGCGAAGCGACCGATTCAAAGTGATCCAACATCGGCCGCTATACTCCGCACCCGTGGTGACAGGAACGCGCTATCGCTGCGCAGCCTGCGGAAACCTCACTCGATTCGATGTTGAGGCGCGCCGGCACACGCGCCGGTTCCTCCACTTCTCCTTGGCCGGCGAGCCGACGGTCGAAGAGGAAGAGGTTCTGGAAGAGACGATCGAGCGCGTCACGTGCCGGTGGTGCGGGAACAGCGAGCAGATCGAGACGATCCCGGCCGTCACCGCGGAGTGATCGTCCGGTGAGGCCGCTCGAGCATCTTCGGATCCTGGACCTGTCGCGGCTGCTTCCCGGCCCGTACTGCACGCTGCTCTTGGCCGACCTGGGCGCCGATGTGATCAAAGTCGAGGAGCCGGGCCGGGGCGACTACATCCGCTGGATGCCGCCGATGGCCGGCGACCTCTCCTCGGGTCATCTCGCCCTGAACCGGGGGAAGCGCTCGATCACTTTGAGCCTGAAGCATCCCGAGGGCGTCGCCGCGATGAAGCGCCTCGTGCGAACGGCCGACGTGGTGTTGGAATCGTTCCGGCCGGGCGTGATGGACCGGCTCGGCGTCGGATATGACGTGTTGTCGGCGGAGAACGAGCGCCTGGTCTACTGCGCGCTCACCGGCTTCGGCCAAGACGGTCCGTACAGGATGCGCGCGGGACACGACATCAACTACTTGGGATACGCCGGTGTGCTCGACATCCTCGGCGAACGTGACGGACCACCGGTCGTTCCCGGTGTGCAGATCGCTGACGTCGGCGGCGGGGGACTGATGGCGGCCGTGGGGATCCTTGCCGCGTTGAGCGAACGTGAGGTCACGGGCCGCGGACGGTTCGTCGACATCTCGATGATGGACGGCGCGGTGTCGTGGTTGCAGATGCATGCGCAGGCGTATGCGATCACCGGCGTGATACCAGCGCGCGGGACGATGCGCTTGTCCGGTGGACCGGCGTGCTATCGCATCTATCGAGCAGCCGACGGGAAGTACGTAACGGTCGGCGCCCTCGAGCCGCAGTTCTGGGCTGCGCTGTGCGAGGCGCTCGGTGTTCCGGATCTGATCGAGCTGCAGTACGCGCCGGAAGAAGAACAGGCGGTGATACACAAGCGGTTGGAAGAGATCTTCTTGCAGAAGACGCGCGACGAGTGGGTCGCGGAGCTCGCGCACCTCGACGCGTGCTTCGGTCCCGTGAACGACATCGCCGAAGCGATGGTCGATCCGCAGGTGCGCGCGCGCGACATGGTCCGCGAGGTTCCGACACCGAGCGGCCCTGTTAACACCATCGGCAACCCGCTGAAGCTCCGGGGGGTCGAGGAACCGCCGTTGCGCGCCGCGCCAGGGCTCGGCGAGCACACCGAGCAAGTCTTAAAAGAGGCCGGTTTTAGCCCTGAGGAGATCGCGTCTCTTCGCGGCGGGGGCGCGCTCTAGCCCACCACCTCCGATGGCGTTCGTGCAGGTCAGGGGTTTGTGTCATACGCGCCCTCTAGCATCACATCGTGGAGGTTCCGATGAGCGAGCCGGGATTCGTGATCGACTGCAGCACCTGTCCGAACCGGACGGCAGAGCCGTGCGAGGACTGTCTCGTGGCGTACGTGCTCGACCGCCCCGATGGCGCGATCGTGTTCGACGCCGCAGAGGAGCGCGCGCTGCGCGCGCTGCGCGAAGGAGGGCTGCTCCCAGACGTGAGATTCGGCCGGAAGACCGGCTAGTTTCCAGATTCTCCTCCCCCAGGAGAGCGAGGCGGCGCCCGCGGCCGGCGCCCCTCGTCATTTCCGGAGCCAGCATGCCCGCTCGCTTGCTCGTTCGGGTTCCCTCGGCAAGAATGCCCACCGAACTACTGGGGGGACATTCGTGAGGAAACTACGCGTCATCGGCTCGTCGCCCGACTTCGACGAGCTGATCCTGAGCAACAAGCCTCGGGGCCGAACCGGCTCTCACGTGGTCGCGATCGACAAGCGGCTGCTCGACGTGTTGCAGAAGGCTGTCTACGGGCGCAGGGACCAGGCCAAGCCGGCGCACCACATGCCCGCTCGAATCGAGATCGAGTCGAAGCTGCCGCTCCGGGAGATCCAGCAGTTCCTTCGAGCCGGCCAGTCTCCCGCGCAGGTCGCGCGCGCGGCCGGGGTGACCGAGGAGTACGTCGAGCAATTCCTGACCCCGGTGCTGTACGAACGCGCCGGCGTCATCCAGGATGCGCAGGCGCTGTACCAAGAGAAGCAGCGGCTCGGGCCGTCGTCCTTGCCGCTGGGCGAAGCGGTGGCGGCGAACCTCGCGTCGCGTCGCGTCCGCTTGGACGAGGATGCACTTGCCGACGCCTGGATGGCGACGCGCCAAGAAGGCCAGCCGTGGGTCGTGAGCTTGACCTTCCCGTTCCGCGGGCGCGCGCGCACCGCGCGCTGGCGGTTCGATCAGCGCACGCGCTCGCTCGAGCCGGCGAACAAGCTCGCGATCGACGTCGGCTGGATCGGCGGCTCCCGTGCGCGAGCGCAGGTCCCGTCTCCCAACGGATCGAAGCCGGCGGCGAAAGGCGGCAAGAAGAAGACGTCGCGCAAGAAGACCGCGCGAAAGACTAGCGCACGCCAACCGGCCGGAAGGAAGGCACCGGCGCGTAGGAAGACGGCGAAACGAGCGCCCGCTCGACGGAAGCCTGCTTCTCGGCGGAAAGCCACGAGACGTCCCGCTTCTCGCAAACCGGCGCGCCGCAAACCGGCCCGCCGGAAGCCTGCCGCGCGCCGCAAGCCCGCTGCGCGAAGGAAGCCCGCCACTCGGCGCAAACCCGCCGGGCGCGGCCGCTCGAGATCGCGCGCGCGCAGGCGCTAGGTCAGACCGACCCTCGGCCGTACGTCCGGTACATCTCGCGGCCGCAGGTGCCGCACTCGAAGCGTTCCGCCCACAGGTCGTGCACTTGCTTGCCCTCTTTGAACTCCATCGCTGCGCCGCATTTGGGGCACGTCGGCGCGGGGCGACCTGCGCGCGCGGGCGGAAGCGGCTTTTCGTCGGACACGCCCGGGATGGTAGTCGCTTGAAGAGAGTCGCAGCAGGCCACTAGATTGGCGGTAGTCGAAGACAAGGGGGTATCGATGGCAGACTTTCCAGGGATCACGCACGTCGCTCTGACGGTGACGGATCTCGATCGAAGCGTTCCGTGGTACCAGACGCTCTTCGGGGCAGATCCGGTGCTCGATCAGGATGTCGGGCCGTTCCGTCACGTCGCGTGGGGCATCGACAACAACACCTTGGTGAGCTTGCACGGTTTCAAGAAGGGCACTGATCCGAAGGACCGTTTCAGCGAGTTCCGCGTCGGTATGGATCACCTCTCGTTCGGCGTCCCCACGCGCCAGGAGCTCGAGAACTGGGGGAAGAAGCTCGACGATCTTGGGATCGCGCACGGCGACATCGTGGACGCCGACTACGGCTCCGGCCTGTCGTTCCGCGACCCCGACAACAACGCGCTCGAGTTCTTCGCGCCCCCGGGCACGTAACCACCGGCGCACGGCCGGGCAACGCTCCACCTCTAGAATGACCCGGCCGTGAAGCGCGTCGTCCTCTTTTCGATCATCGTCGTCGCCGTGATCGCCGCCGCTCCGGCTGCGGCCTTCGCCGCCGTTCACGCGCCGCGCGCGCGCGTCCAGGATTACTTCTCGGCTGCGGACATCGCGCGTTCGCAGGACTATCGCGGGCTGGCGTACTTCTTCGGGTTCGTGTCGCTCGCGCTGACGCTCGTCGTGCTGCCGGCCGGCATCGCAGCCTGGTACCACCAGCGAGCGTTCGGGCTGGTGACCAACCAGCTCCCGGTTTTCCTGTCGGATACCGCCAAAGCGACGGGCTTCTCGATCGTGGCGGCGGCCGTCGTCGCACTGGTCTACATCGTGCTTGCGAAGAAGCTCCCGCGCGCGTGGCCGTTCGCCGTCGCGGCCGCCGGCTGCGCGCTCACGTTCGCAGCGATCTTCATCTTGCCGATCATCTACGAGCCCGCGTTCAGCAGCTTCAGGCCCGTCGATCCGGCCACACGTGCGCGCGTGATCGCGATCGCGGCGAAGGAAGGCGTGAAGGTGGACAAGGTCTTGATCTCGTTGCAGAGCGTTCGAACGACGACCGAGAACGCGTACGTGTCGGGTCTGGGCGCGACCAAGCGCGTTGTGCTGTACGACACGCTGCTCGCACGATTGAAGCCGCGGGAAGTCGACCTCGTCGTCGCGCACGAGATCGGGCACGTGAAGCACAACGACATCCTGATAGGCGCGCTGCTGGGTTCGGCAGGCGTGATCGCGGGGACGGCGGCTATCTGGTGGCTACTGCGGCGGCGGAGGCTGCTCGTCTTCATCGGCGCGCGCGATCACGCCGATCCCGCGGTGCTGCCCTTCCTCGCGTTCTTCATCGCAGTGGCGACGCTGGTGACGTTGCCGTTGCAGAACTACGTTTCGCGGCACATCGAAGCGGCCGCCGATCACGCGGCGCTCGTCGCGACCAACGACCCGCAGGGCGCCGTGATGCTGGAAGCGGATCTTGCGCGCGCCGACCTTGCCGATCTGACGCCGAACACGGTCGTCGAGTTCGTGTTCTTCACCCACCCCTCAACGATGGAACGGATCCAGGCTGCGCTGGACTACGAGGCGCAGCACCCATGAGGATCCTGCTCGTCACGAACGACTTCCCGCCGCGCGTCGGCGGCATCCAGAGCTACCTGTGGAACATCTATCGCGGCTTGGGCACCGACGTGCGGGTGCTGGCGCCGGCGTTCGCCGGTGATGTGGCGTTCGATCGCGCGAGCGGCGTCGAGGTTGTGCGGTGGCCGCGCGCGGTCGCGTGGCCGACGCCGGCGCTCGAGAAGCAGATCCACGAGCTCTCGCGCGACGCCGACGTCGTCGCGTTCGGCGCCGTTCTGCCGATGAACCTCTTTGCCGCGCGAGTGGACCGGCCGGTGGTTGTCCACACGCACGGTTTCGAGGTCGCCTGGGCGCGCGCGCCGGTGATGCGGCAGGCGCTGCGCCGCATCGGACGAGCAGCCTCGCTCATCACGGTCGTCAGCGACTTCACCGCGCGCTTCATCGAGCGCGCCGTCGGCGAGCCGGAGAAGATCCATCTTCTGCGAACCGGCGTCGACCTCGACCGCTTCTCGCCGGACGCGGACGGCGTCACCATCCGGAAGCGGTACGACATCGACGAGCGGCCCCTCGTGGCGTGCGTCAGCCGCCTGGTCGCGCGCAAGGGTCAGGACCGGATCATCGAAGCCATGTCCACCGTGCGCGCGCGCGTGCCGGACGCGACGGCGCTGATCGTCGGCGGCGGCCCGATGCGAAAGCGGCTCGAAGCGAGGGCGCGCGCGCTGGGCCTGCAGGACGCCGTCGTCTTCACCGGCGAAGTGCCCGAAGACGAGCTGGCCGCGCACTATGCGGCCGGTGACGTCTTCGCGATGCCGTGCCGCTCGCGCTACGCGGGCCTGGAGGCCGAAGGCCTGGGCCTCGTCTACCTCGAGGCGCAGGCGTGCGCGCGCCCGGCGATCACCGGCGACTCCGGCGGAGCGCCCGAAGCGGTGATCCCGGGGGAGACCGGCCTCGTCGTTTCCGGGAACGCCGTCGGGCCGCTCGCGCACGGGATCGCGCGACTGCTCGCCGACCCACCGGGCGCGCGCGCGATGGGCCAAGCAGGTCGCCGCTTCGTCGAGCGCGAACATCATTGGTCGGACGTGATCGCGCGGTACCGGACCATGCTCGAGTCCATCCGGTAACACCATTGCGCGGCGGGAAGCGGGACGGCTATACAACAGGCCGGGCCGCGAGGGGAGCGGGAGGAACGCACATGGGATCGACGGTCGTCAGCACGTTCTTCGAGCAGACCCGGAAGCTCTCCGACGCGGTCGCGCTTCGGCACAAGCGCGACGGCGAGTGGGTCACGATCAGCTGGACGCAGTACGGGGATCTCGTCCGTCGAGCAGCCGGCGGGTTCCGCTCGCTGGGGATCGACGCCGGCGACCGCGGGGCGATCCTGTCGACGAACCGGTACGAGTGGCATGTCGCCGACATCGCGATCCAGTCGTGCGGCGGCATCACCGTCCCGATCTACCCGACGAACTCGCCGATCCAGGTCGCGTACATCGCCGGCCACGCCGAGGTGAAGGTCATCATCTGCGAGAACGCCGCCCAGCTCGCCAAGGTCCAGGAGGTGCGCGGCGATCTCCCCGCCCTGAAGAGAGCGATCGTGATGGATCCGACCGGCGTGACCGAGGACGCCTTCGTCATGACGTGGGACATGCTGCTCGCCGCGGGGGATGCGTTCAACGCCGAGCACCCCGGCGACATCGACGAGCACATCGCAGCGGTGAAGCCGGAGGATCTGTGCACGCTCGTGTACACCTCGGGCACGACCGGGCCGCCGAAAGGCGCGATGCTCACGCACCACAACATCGTCTGGACGTGCGAGTCGCTGTCCAAGGTGCTCGAAGGAGAGCCCGGCGACCGGCGGCTGAGCTACTTGCCGCTGTCGCACATCGCCGAGCGCGTTACGTCGCATTTCCAGCAGATCTACCTGGGCTTCGAGACCTGGTTCGCGACGTCGATCGACACGCTGCGCGAGGACCTGGTCGCGTGCAAGCCGACCGTCATCTTCGGTGTGCCTCGTGTGTGGGAGAAGTTCTACGCCGGCATCCGGAACATGATCGAGAACCTTCCGGACGAGCAGCGTGAGATGGCCGAGCAGGCGATCCAGCTTGGGTTGAAGCGGGTCGAAGCCGAGCAGGCCGGCACCTCGCTCCCGCCGGAGCTCGAAGAGAAGTACCAAGAGGCGGACGGGAAGCTGTTCGCGCTCGCGCGCAGCGCGCTCGGCTTGGACCAGGCGCGCGCGCTGGTATCCGGAGCGGCGCCGATCAATCCCGACGTGCTTCGGTTCTTCCACGCGATCGGGCTGCCGATCGCCGCGGTGTACGGGCAGACCGAAGACTCCGGGCCGACGTCGATCAACCGGCCTGGCAAGGTCAAGATCGGAACCGTCGGGCCGCCGCTCGACGGCGTCGAGGTGAAGATCGCCGAAGACGGCGAGGTGTTGGTCCGCGGGGGCAACGTGGGTCCGGGCTACTACAAGGACCCCATCGCGACCAAGGAATTCATCGACGGCGAAGGCTGGATGCACTCCGGCGACATCGGGGAGCTCGACGAGGACGGGTACCTGCGGATAACCGACCGCAAGAAGGACCTGATCATCACGGCGGCCGGAAAGAACGTCGCGCCGCAGGTGATCGAGAACATGCTGAAGTACTCGCCGTGGGTGAGCCAGGTCGTCGTGATCGGCGATCGGCGGCCTTTCCTGACCGCGCTGATCACGCTCGACCAGGAGAAGGTGACGGCGTTCGCCGAGCAGAAGAGCATCCCTTTCAAGGACTTCTCGGAGCTCGTCGCTCACCCCGACGTTCAGCAGCTCGTCGTCAACGCTGTTCAGGAGGTCAACGCGAGCCTCGCGCGCGTCGAGCAGATCAAGAAGTGGCACGTGTTCGACCGCGAGTTCGCGATGGAGAACGAAGAGATCACGCCGACGCTCAAGGTCCGCCGGAAGGCGATCATCGACAAGAACGCGGATCTGATCGAGGAGCTCTATCAGCGATAGCTCGAGCGACCCGGTCACAGCCGAGCTTCGATCGGAGCGGCTCCGTCTGGTTTCGATGACGCCTGCGTTCATCGAAGCGGTGCTCGACGGGCGGCTCTCGGAAGCGGAGGCGTTGCTCGGCGTCGTCCTTCCGGGAGACTGGCCGGACGAACACGACGCCGGTCACATGCGCCGCTGGTATCAGGACATGACCGAAGCGGGCCGGTTGGCGCAGTGGCGCGCGCGCGCGATCACGCGCCTCGCCGACGAGCGGATGATCGGGCACGCCGGGTTCCACGGACCGCCCGACGACGCCGGCATGATCGAGATCGGCTACACGGTCTTCCCCGAGTTCCGGGGCCGGGGCTACGCGACGGAGGCCGCGCGACGGCTGCTCGACTTCGCGAAGGAGCTGGGCGCGCGCACGATCCGGGCGTCCGTCTCACCGGAAAACGTGCCGTCCCTCGCGATCGTGCGGACGCTGGGCCTCGTGAAGACCGGCGAGCAGATGGACGAGGTGGACGGGCTCGAGTTCGTGTTCGAGCGGCCGCTCTAGACGCTTCGACGTCCGCTCGCTGATCTAGACTGCTTCGGCGACCGTCGGGTTGACCAGCTCGCCTACGCCTTCGATCGTCGTCCGCACGGTCTGACCGGGCTTGAGGAACACCGGCGGGTTGCGGCCCGCGCCGACGCCGTTCGGCGTTCCCGTTGCGACGATGTCGCCGGGCTCCAGCGTCATGATCGTGCTGATGTACTCGACGAGCACGGCGGGCGGGAACAGCAGGTCGGACGTGCGCGCCTTCTGCATCTGCTCACCGTCGACCTCGCACGAGATCGGGAGGTCGGCTTCGATGCCGCCGGGCAGCTCGTCCAAAGTCACGACCGCGGGTCCGACCGGCGTGGACTTCTCGAACGTCTTTCCCTGCAAGAACTGAAGCGTTCGCATCTGCCAATCGCGCATCGAGATGTCGTTGAGGACGGTGAAGCCGGCGACCACGCTCGGCGCGTCGTCGCGCTTCACGCGGCGTGCGCGCGCGCCCATCACGAACGCAAGCTCGACCTCCCAGTCGATCGCCTGCGACTCCGGCGGCAGCACGATCGAGTCGCGCGCGCCGATCAGCGAAACGGCGTACTTCGCGAACAGCGTCGGGTGGGTCGGGAGCTCGCGGCCCATCTCCTCGATGTGCGCGCGGTAGTTGAGGCCGAGGCAGATGATCTTGCTGGGCGCTGGAACGACGGGGGCGAGGTCGGCGTCCGCTGCAGCGATCTCCTCGCCGCGATTCTGCTCAACGACCGCGCCCCAGTCCGTTTGCGTGAGCAGCGCGCCGACGTCGGGGAAGGGGAGGAGCTCGATCGTCTCTCCGTCGAGCCGCCCTGCGCGCGTGCCGTCTTTCGTTCGAACCGTGACCAGTCTCATCGACCGGCAGCATACGAGTCTCTTACGGTGAGACCGCAACTCCCAACGAATCGGCGGCCACCGCCTTCGGCGCGCCCTTCTCGTAGAACACGTCGACGTCCTTGATCGTGAAGCCGGCCGCGGTGATGAGCGGCACGATCTCGCGGTTCAAGTGGCAGCCGCCGAACACCTTCATCTGCAGCCCGTTCAACCGGTTCTGCCACCGCTGAACCTTCTCGTCCGGTGCGAGGCCGTGCTCGACGAAGTGAAGGGTGCCGCCGGGCTTGAGGACGCGCCGAACCTCCCGCAGTGCCTTGCCTGCGTCGGGGATCGTGCAGAGCGTCCATGTCGAGATGGCCGTGTCGAACGAGTCGTCTTCGAACGGGAGCGACTCGCCGTCGAGCCCCGCACGCTCGACCGGGATCGTTGAGTCCTCGAGCCGGCGGTGGGCAAGTTTCCACGCGAGATCCGCGGGCTCCACGGCGGACACGCCCGTAACTGCTTGCGGGTAGAAGGGTACGTTCAACCCCGAGCCGAAGCCGATCTCGACGACGCGTCCCTGCAACCCTTCGCAGACGCGCTCGCGCAGGGGTTTGGACTGCTTCATCCCACAGGCCACGTTGATGATCCGCGGCAGGACGTGCTCACGATAGATGGCCATCTCGCCTCCCGATCAGCCGACGGTCCGAATCCTAGGGCTTCGGTGACGTCGAGGCATGGGGAGATCTCCTCACGTTCCCGCGCGCTTGCGGTTCAAGAGGCGGGTCAATAATCTACCAGCCGGTAGAGGGGGTTCTGGAGGATGATCCGAGAGGGTCTCGCAGGCAAGCGCGTCGTCGTCTCCGGAGTCACCGGCTTCCTCGGGACCGCGCTGCTCGAACGCCTCCTCACCGACACCGACGTCGCGCGCATCGACGCCGTCGCGCGCGGGGACGCGCACGCGCGCGTTGCCGGGCTATTGACCGGCGCGTGCTTCGGACCGGCGCGCGACCGCATCGGCGGCGAGCGGCTGTGGGAGATGTTCCAGCAGAAGGTCCGGCCGATCCACGCCGACCTGATGGAGGCCGCCCCGCCGATCGACGACGACGTCGACCTCGTCATCCACTCGGCGGCGACGGTCTCGTTCGACCCGCCGCTCGATGAGGCGTTCCAGACCAACCTCATGGGGACCACGCGCCTGTACGAAGCCGCGCGCGGAAAGCCCTTCATCCACGTCTCGACGGCGTACGTCGCCGGCATGACGCGCGGCACGCAGCCCGAGGAGCTGCTCGACCGCGAGATCGACTGGCGCGCGGAAGCGGCCTCTGCGCTCGCGATGCGCGCGCGCGCCGAAGACGAGTCCCGCAAGCCGGAGAACCTCGAACGGTTCGCCGCCAAGGCGCGCGGCCTGATCGGACGCGCAGGCCCCCAGTCGATCGCGCACAAAGCGGAAGAGCTGCGGCACGAGTGGGTCACGAACCGATTGGTACGCGCCGGCGCTGCGCGCGCGCGCAGCCTGGGCTGGCCCGACGTGTACGCGTTCACGAAAGCCCTGACCGAGAAGGCGCTCGATCAGCTGGCCGGCGACAACCCGCTCACGATCGTGCGCCCGTCCATCATCGAAAGCGCGCTCGAGCATCCCTTCCCCGGCTGGATCGAAGGGTTCCGCGTCGCCGAGCCGGTGATCCTCGCGTACGGCCGCGGCGCGTTGCCGGAGTTCCCCGGGATACCGGAAGGGGCGCTCGACATCATCCCCGTCGACCAAGTGGTGAACATCATCCTCGCGGTGGCCTCGCAACCGCCGCAGCGGCGCGCGGTCTACCACGTGTCGTCGGGTGGTCGGAACCCGTTCCGGTTCCGGCATCTGTATGAATTGACGCGCGAATACTTCCTCGAGCATCCGTTGCCGGAGCGCGGTCGCGGATCGTTCAAGGTTCCGGTGTGGAGCTTCCCGGGGAAGCGCGCGGTCCAGAAGCGCATGCGCTTCGCCGAGCGCCTCGTCGAGACGGCCGAGCGCGTCGTCGGCCGGTTGCCGCGCAACAGCGCCGCGCGCGACGCGTCGCACAAGGTCGACCGACTGCGGGGCCGGCTGGACTTCGTCAAGAAGTACGCCGGCTTGTACGGCTCGTACGTCGAGGTCGAAGTGATCTACACGGACGACCGCGCGCGCGAACTGTTCGAGTCGCTGCCGGCCGAGGACAAGCGCGACTTCAACTTCGACCCGACGTCGTTCACGTGGGAGCAGTATTTCAAGGGGATCCACTTGCCGGCGATATCGGCGCCGATGCGGTGGCTGGCGCAGACGCCGAACCGACCAGCGCCGGCGGTTGCGATCACGCCCACGGTGAACGGCAACGGGAGCAGCCCGGTGATCGCCGCGTTCGACGTCGAAGGAACGATCGTCGAGTCGAACGTGGTTGAGGCCTACCTGTGGCTGCGACTGGCCGAGACCGGCGGCGCCGCCCGCGCGCGCGAGGTTGCCGCGGTCGCGGCGAAGGTGCCGTCGCTGCTCAACGCCGAACGCCGCGACCGCGGCGAGTTCCTTCGCGTGTTCTACCGGCAGTACGAAGGCGCGCGCGCCACCGACGTGCGCGCGCTGGCCGCCGCGACGCTGTCAGATCTGTTCCTTCGCCGCTTGTCGGCCGCCGCCGTCCGGCGTATCCGCAAGCACCGCGACGCGGGGCACACGATCGTGTTCATCACCGGCGCCCTCGACTTCATCATCGAGCCGATCGCCGGCTTGGCCGACGTCGTCGTGACCGCGCGCCTGCAGGAACGGAACGGGCTCTTCACCGGCGACATGGAGCGCCCGCCGCTGGTCGGCGAAGCGCGCGCATCCTGGCTGCGCGACTACGCGCGC